>CAYXQH010000110.1:0-12655 GCA_964467425.1 uncultured Saprospiraceae bacterium | reverse complement strand
GTGATATGGTTATATAGTTATGTAGGTTATATCCAATTAACCACATAACTATATAACTCACAAAACCATATTTTCAACCTCTATGACTTTTCAAAATCGATTTCTCCTGCTTCTTTTTACGCCTCTTTTTTTCTCCGCTTGCATCAGCAATAAAAAACATCTGGAAGCCATTGACCTCAGCAATGCAAAACATTTACTTGAAGTCAACAATCTTCAAGGTGAAATCAATACCGCAAATGAAAAAATTAAACAACTGGAGCTCAACGTAGCAGAACGTATTGGAGAAAACAACATTCTTTTAATGCTTAGAGATGAATTACAACTAGAAATAGCGACTCTTCAATCTAACATGAAAAACCTAAGTAGTTCTTCCACCTCCACTCAAAAAAATCTTAGTGCTAATCTCGCGCAGAAGGATCAGAAAATTGCCGAATTGAAAGATTATTTAGCAAAAGTTGAAACGACTATCTCAGAACATGAAAGCATTATTCAAAACATCGCCGGAGACCTTAATTATATTGCACAAGATTATCCAAACGATATGGAGGTATCGCTTAGTTTTGACTTTGCCACATTAGACATTCAAGAAGCTTTTCTATTTAAAAAAAATAGCTCGACTCGTTTAATTGAAGACAACCTAATCGTAATTGAAAAATTTTCTGAGATTTTCCAGAAGTATCCTAACCTAAAAGTTCAGATTATTGGCCATACCGATACAGCTCCTCCTAAAGATAAAAAGCGCTATGGTGACAACTGGAACTTTAGCGCTTTACAATCTGCTACCATCGTAAGAACCTTTATTGATGAATATGATGTCAATGCAAATCAACTCACCCTAGCTGCAAAAGCAGAATTTTCACCAAAGGCTTCTAATGCTACTAGCGATGGTAAACTAAAAAATCGCAGAATAGAATTCCATATCACCATGGACTCTGAAGATCTTGCCAAAAAGGTTCGTGGAATACTTTCTATGGTTCGCCAATAAAAGACATTTTATACCTCTTCCTTTTTCTTTGTTTTTTTTACCTTAGTTGAATGGCAGCTTTTAGGTTAAAAACAGGCATATTTCTCTTTTCAACAATTCTTGCACTAAGCTTTTTCAATGCATGCAGCAAGCAGGAGAAGACCTATGCAACCACTGTCAAACAACAGATACCCGATCATATTGATTTCAACTTTCATGTCAAACCGATTTTATCCGATCGTTGTTATGCTTGTCATGGGCCCGATCAAGCGACTGTTGAAGCAGGTTTACGCTTGGATTTGGAATCAGAAGCCTTCAAAGAATTACAGGAAAGCCCAGGGCATTTTGCTATTGTAAAAGGGGACCCGGCTAATAGCAAAATCATTAATCGAATCTTCAGTAAAGATTCTTCGGAGATCATGCCACCTCTAGAAAGCAATCTTGTTTTGGAAGATTATGAAAAAGAAATCATTAAAAAATGGATCGAACAAGGTGCAGAATGGAAAAGACATTGGGCATTCGCACCTCCTGAAAAACCTGCCCTGCCTCCTGTCGATAAAGAAGACTGGCCAAG
Source organism: uncultured Saprospiraceae bacterium (assembly GCA_964467425.1). Classification (GTDB taxonomy): domain Bacteria; phylum Bacteroidota; class Bacteroidia; order Chitinophagales; family Saprospiraceae; genus JAHDHW01. The sequence continues at coordinate 11,117 of CAYXQH010000110.1, read as the reverse complement.
CAATGAAATTGATCATTTTATTTTACAAAAAATTGAAGCAGCAGGCTTTACACCCAATCCAAAAGCACTTAAAGAGCACTTGATCCGAAGAGTTACTTTTGACCTGACTGGTCTACCCCCCAGCCTGGATGCCATTGATGATTTTTTAAAGGACGATGCTGAAAATGCCTATGAAAAAGTAGTAGATCGTTTATTAAATTCTACTGCTTACGCCGAAAATCAAGCAACCTATTGGCTTGACCTTGCTCGATATGCAGACACGCATGGTTATCAGGACGACCTGCCTAGGCTGATGTATCCCTGGCGAGACTGGGTGATTCATGCCTTTAATAAAAACATGCCTTTTGATGAGTTTGTTAAATGGCAAATCGCTGGTGACCTTTTACCAAATGCAAATAAAGAACAGATACTGGCAACGGCTTTTAATCGAAATCATAAAATCACCCAAGAAGGTGGTGTCATTCCAGAAGAATATCGAACTGAATATGTTGCGGATCGAACGCATACATTTTCAACAGCGTTTATGGGTATCACCATGGAATGTGCACGATGTCATGATCACAAATATGACCCCGTTTCTCAGAAAGAATATTACAGCCTTTTTAGTTTTTTTAATTCTATTGAAGAAAAAGGCTTAATGAATTATGGAGAAATTCCTGAACCAACTATCACTCTAACAAAAAAGGACATTGATGAAGTACTCACCTTTATAAACACCATTGAAGAGGAGAAAGAACTCAAGATTATGGTGATGGAAGAAATGCCAGAACCCCGAAAAACTTTTGCGCTTAGTCGAGGACAGTATGACCAACCACTAGACGAAGTTTTTCCGACGACACCGACAAACATTCTACCCTTCCCTGCTGAACTTCCGCAAAATAGAAAAGGTCTTGCAGCATGGTTGACGGATGAAAAGCATCCACTTTTTGCGCGAGTAACCGTCAATCGATTTTGGCAACAATTATTTGGACAAGGCATTGTCGACACCCCTTTTGATTTTGGTAGTCAGGGCGCACTTCCAACACATCCAGAATTATTAGACTGGCTCGCTATTTATTTTATAGAACAGGATTGGGATGTAAAAGCTTTACATAAATATATTGTCCTTTCTTCTACCTATCAACAATCTTCGATTATAACTCCAAAGCTTTTAGAAGATGATCCTAAAAACCAATTATTAGCGAGAGCTCCCAGACTACGTTTAACAGCAGAACAAATCAGAGATCAGGCACTCTTCATTAGTGATCTCTTAGTTGAAAAAATCGGAGGCCCAAGTGTAAAACCTTATCAACCCGAAGGTCTTTGGGCGGAGATGACTTCTGGCGGCGGGTTTGTCACCTATACGAATGACTCTGGAGACGGACTCTATCGCAGAAGTCTTTATACCTATTGGAAGCGAACTATTCCACCTCCGAATATGATGACCTTTGATGCTGCCGGACGGGATCTTTGTACGGTACAAAGACAATCAACCAGCACACCACTTCAGGCATTGGTATTGCTGAATGATCCACAGTTTTTAGAAGCGTCCAAAGTTTTAGCTTTTAATACAATAAGCAAGCAAAACTCTATAAAAGATGCTATCACCTATATTTTCAGAAAAGCAACTAGTCGACATCCTACAGATAAAGAATTAGAGGACCTGGTAACTTTTTTTGAAGAAGAACAAAACACCTTTTCAGAAAATGAAGAAGCGGTTAATGATTTGATCAATATTGGAAATTCTAAACTAGACCTTGGAGATATTACCCCCGCTAAGTGGGCTGCGTTGACCATCATTACCAGTACGATTCTTAATCTTGACGAAACCATTACGAAAACATAATTCATGACTGATCCCATATCTAAAAGATCATTCTTACTAAATCGACGAGCATTTCTTTCGAAGACCAGTATTGGACTTGGTACAGCTGCTCTATCCTCTTTATTGGGAGTGGGTTGCTTTAATAAAAACGAATCTGGCACTATTGATTTAAACGCTGAAAGTTTAAAAATTCCGCATTTCGCACCAAAAGCGAAACGTGTCATATATCTATTCCAAAGTGGAGGGCCCTCTCAATTAGAACTTTTCGACTACAAACCTTTATTGGACAATATGAGAGGCAAAGACCTTCCGGACAGCATCCGAAAAGGTCAGCGTCTTACTGGAATGACTTCAGGGCAAGAAAATTTCCCATTAGCAAATTCTATTTTTAAATTTAATCAGCATGGAGAAAGTGGCACCTGGTTTAGTGAACTTCTGCCCTATACGGCTAGTATAGCAGATGATATTTGTGTGGTCAAATCAATGTATACCGAAGCCATCAATCACGATCCTGCCATCACCTTTTTTCAAACGGGCTCACAACAGCCAGGGCGGCCAAGCATGGGTTCCTGGTTGAGTTATGGGCTGGGTAGTGATAATGACAACTTACCAACTTTTTGTGTTTTGGTTTCGCGAGGAACGGGGCGACCAGATGCACAACCATTGTACTCCAGACTTTGGGGCAATGGATTTTTACACTCCTTACATCAAGGCGTCATGTTTCGATCCGGAGTAGATCCGGTTTTATATCTTCAAGATCCAAAAGGAATCGATAAAGTTACTCGTAGAAAGATGCTGGATCATATTGCAAGCCTCAATCAAAAGCAAATGGAAACTTTTGGTGATCCTGAAATTAGTACAAGGATTGCTCAATATGAAATGGCTTATCGAATGCAGACTTCTGTTCCAGAGATTATGGATATTTCTAAAGAAACCCAACAGACCTATAAAATGTATGGTCCAGACGCTATGGTGCCGGGAACCTATGCTGCCAATTGCCTCTTAGCTCGTCGCTTAATTGAAAAAGACGTCAAATTTGTTCAACTCTATCATATGGGTTGGGATCAGCATTTTAATTTACCAGCAGCAATGAGAGCACAAGCAAATGATGTCGATCAGGCAACAGCTGCTTTAATCACCGATCTAAAACAACGCGGTCTTTTAGATGAAACGCTCGTTATCTGGGGTGGCGAATTTGGTAGAACAAATTATTCGCAGGGTGCTTTGACAAATACCGATTATGGAAGAGATCATCATCCTCGCTGTTTTTCTATCTTCATGGCTGGCGGAGGAATCAAACCAGGAATTTCTTATGGTGCAACCGATGACTTTGGTTATAATATCGTCGAAAACCCCGTGCATGTACACGATTTTCAAGCGACACTGTTACACCTCTTAGGTATGGATCATGAAAAGCTAACGTATAAATATCAAGGCCGGCGTTTTCGCTTAACCGATGTGCATGGGAAGGTAGTGGATGATATTTTAGCTTAGTTTTTTTATAATTATATTTAAAATTTCTTTTGCCATTGCCGCAAAAGAAACAAAAAGTCTAAACCTTAGATCTTTTGACTAAAATACAAATCCCCACCGCTCACGACCCGAACCATTCAACCATCTTCTAATTTTCATTGGATCAACAATCCGGATTGATGGTTTCATTTTGCGGATCGCTCTTTTCCCAAAGCCTATTTGTATTTCTCAACGTCAAAATCTCAAATGGTCATCAATGACTTGATTTTTAGTTTTTATACTGGCCTTTTTCATTTTAGAAATTTGAGTTGAAAAATGCGTTAAAAACAAAATACTGTTTGAATTCCGATAAAATCGGAATGAGTTTATTTTGTTTAGTATTTTTGAGCTCAAATTTGGTTAAAAAATGAAAACAGCCTAGAATTTTCTTTGCTTCTTTCTTTGTTTCAATGACAAAGAAAGAAGAGATAATTACTAAATAATCATCTTAAATCTTTTGAAGGAAATAATTTATGAACGAAACATCAGAAATACTAGCATTTTTCGGCAGGCTCCATACAGTTGTACTACATCTTCCTATTGGAATACTTGTCCTTGCTTTTTTGCTGGAAATCTGTAGTCGATTTTCTTCATTTGAAAAATTAAACCCCCTAATTCCCTTTGTCTTATTTTGCGGAATGATTGCAGCTATTCTTACCGCAATTTTTGGTTATTTACTTTCGCAGGAAACGGCCTACGATCAAGACCTGCTTTGGAATCATAAATGGCTTGGAATTTCTACAGCAGGCGCTTCTATTCTTTTGTACTTTTTTAGAAAAAATAAAACTATTTACCTCTTATCGTTTATTGGCTTGATGGTTCTTTTAATATCAGCCGGTCATACAGGCGGGAGCATCACACATGGAGAAAACTTTTTAACAGAACCGTTTGAAGAAAAAAAGCAAGCGGCACGTTTCGTTGGAAACATCGAAGATGTAAAAGTATTCCAGCAACTTATTCAGCCTATTTTTAAATCAAAATGTAACTCCTGTCATAATGCTGGAAAAATAAAAGGCGGTTTGATTTTAAGCGATACGGCTTCTATAAAAAAAGGAGGAGACAATGGTCCACTTTATATAGCAGGGCAAGTCAAAAGTAGCCTACTGCTTGAACGGATAGACCTTCCTATCGAACTGGAAGAGCATATGCCTCCAAAAGGGAAAAAGCAACTTTCAAAGGAAGAAATAACACTACTTCGTTGGTGGATTTCCGGAAAAGGCGAATTTGTGGAAACAGTTAAAGCGTATCCGACGGATCCAACAATAGAACAATTGTTAAAAGATCGTTTTATTAAAAAAGAAACAGGTATTGCCACCTTGGACATCGATCCGGTTTCGACGAATAAAATAAATACTGTTTTAAATAAAGGCCTGAAAATTATCCCCATGGGATCTAATAGTCCATGGATTGAAGCCAGACTTTCTAATCGTAAAAATCTAAATAGCGCCGATTTTAAATCATTAAAAAAAATCGCTAAAAACTTAACCGTTCTTGACCTTGGAGAAACACCTTTGGATGATGAACTCATTTCAAACATTAATACTTTCCCGAATCTAAGCAAACTGTTTCTTGACCAAACGCTCATTACCGACCAGGGTTTAAAGAAAATAAAACCGCTGAAGTATCTGGAATATTTAAATCTTTATCGATGTGATATTTCTGATGAGAGCATTGAACATTTACAAAATTTTAAAAACTTAAAAGCGCTCTATCTCTGGCAAACAAAAATCACCTCCGCCGGTATTGAACAATTAAAAACAAGCTTTCCAGATTTACAAATCATTAATGGATCCGAAAACCAAGCCCTTTTCGCCAGTGCAAAACTTCGTGCTCCCAAAATCAAAACAGACAGTATTCTTTTTAAGGATGAACTTCTTGTCACACTAGATTTGAATTTCCCCTGGGCTAAAATTTATTACACCCTTGATGGATCTGATCCAGATAGTTCCAGCCTATTATATAAGGAGCCTATTACCATTACAAAATCAACGGTCTTTAAAACTTTTGCTGCTGCTCAAGACTGGGAATCAAGCGATGTAGCAGAAGCTTCTTTTTTATCTATAAAAAACAGACCTCGTTCCATTACCATCAACAACAAAGCAAACGAAAAATATCAGGCAAATGGAAAGCAGTCTTTGGTTGATTTCAAATTAGGCTCCGATAACTTCTCAGATGGACAATGGTTAGGCTGGCAAGGAGAGAGTGTAACAGCTATCTTAGATTTCGAAAAAGAAGCAGATTTTTCAACGCTTTTTGTTAGCTGTCTCGATAATAATGCTTCCTGGATTTTCTTTCCAAAACAATTAAAAATATCCACTTCCTCCGATGGTAAAAAATATACCGAAGTAGCCTCTAAAACAATTTTGGAACCCACATCACAACAAGCCCCTTCCTTAAAAAAATTGAACCTTTCTTTTGAAAAAACTAAAGCCCGATATGTTAAGATTCATATCGAAAGCAGAACAAAAAACCCTGCTTGGCACCCAGCAGCAGGAAAACCATCATGGCTTTTTATAGATGAAATTGTAGTTGAATGACAGAATATTCGCCGTTCAATAGATCAAAGGATATTTTTAAGCATTTCTTTGTAGTTTTATACAAGACAAAGCTAGATTTTGTATTTCAACTAAAACTACCCGCTCCATTAAACTTTCATTTCCCATTATCAATTAATTGATTTTACAAAATCGATAAAAAACAAATACGCCTTTTTCATCGAATTGAGGTGTATTTTTTTTTACCTTACCTTTGACTGGAACCATTTCCATAATCAGCTGTTCTACTTTATATGTCTACATCAGAAAAAATGACCTGGAAATCTAACTTTCAGGCCCTCAAATATATCCCGCGCTTTTTTAAACTTATTTGGCAAACTAATAAAGGCTTATTTTTATTAAACGCCATTATTCGAGTTATAAAATCCATCCTCCCAGTTTTATTACTTTGGGTAGGCAAACTTATTATTGACGAAGTTATCTTCCAATCAAATGCGATTGAAAAAGATTATGCTCAAATCTGGGTACTTCTAGGTATTGAATTAGGTCTCGCAATTTTATCCAATATTTTGAGTCGCGCCATCAATTTGTCTGACGGTTTACTCGGAGATTTATATTCCAATAAATCCTCTGTGGAGCTAATTCAAAAAGCAGCGACTATGCAGCTAAGTCAATTAGAGGATGCTACCTTTTATGACAAACTGGAAAGAGCAAGAAGGCAAACCAACAATCGAGTGACACTGATGTCAACTGTCTTGAGTCAAGCGCAAGATATTATAACCGTAGCTTCTCTTATTACGGGCCTTATTGTTTTTCAACCTTTTTTAATTTTATTACTACTGGTCGCAATTATTCCTTCTTTTTTAAATGAAATAAAATTTAGTCGGCATAGCTATTCACTTGTTCGTTCCTGGACTCCCGAACGAAGAGAGTTGGATTATCTACGCTATATTGGAGCGAGCGATGTAACGGCCAAAGAGATAAAACTATTTAGTCTGGCTGATTTTATTAGTGCTCGTTTTTCCAGATTAGCGGATAAATATTATTTGGCGAATAAAGCGCTTGCCGTTAAACGTGCCATCTGGGGAAGTCTTTTTAATATCATCGGCGATATTTCTTATTATGGTGCTTACGTCATTATCGTTATCAGAACCGTTACCGGACTTATAACGATTGGAGATTTGACATTTCTTGCAGGATCCTTTCGTAGCCTTCGGAATCAACTGCAAACTATTTTCCAACGCTTTACACGAATAACAGAAAGTGCACTTTACCTCAAAGATTATTTTGATTTTATGGATATTGATCAAAGTCAAAAAGTGGATATTTCGAACCTTGGAAAAATAGATCCTATCACAAAAGGGTTTACGTTTGAAAACCTATCTTTTAAATATCCAGAGTCAGAAACCTATGTTTTAAAAAATATCAACTTCACAATTCAGGCAGGAGAAAAGATGGCTTTAGTTGGAGAGAATGGCGCTGGAAAAACCACCTTAGTAAAATTACTCCTCCGAATGTATGAACCGACCGAGGGTAGAATTTTGTTGGATGGAAAAGATATTTGGAGTTTTGCTCCTGACGAATATCAAAAACTATTTGGTGTGATCTTTCAGGATTTTGTCCGGTATTATTTTACTGCAAAAGAAAATATCGCTGTTGGAAAAATTGAAGATTTAGCCAATCAAAATCAAATCAAATATGCGGCAAAAAAGAGTTTGGCCGATCAGGTCATAGAAAGTCTTCCTGAAAAATACGATCAACCGCTCGGTAAACGTTTTCATAATGGAAAAGAGCTTTCCGGTGGACAATGGCAAAAAGTTGCGCTCGCTCGTGCTTACATGAAAAATGCGGATGTTATTGTCCTCGACGAACCGACAGCCGCTTTAGATGCCCGAGCAGAGTTTGAAGCCTTCCAACGATTTACAGAGCTTTCTGAGGGAAAAACAGCCGTTCTTATTTCTCACCGCTTTAGTACCGTTCGAATGGCTGATCGCATTCTCGTTTTAAAAGATGGAGGCATCCTTGAATTAGGAACGCATGAAGAACTATTACAAAATGAAGGTCTTTATGCAGAGCTTTTTAATTATCAAGCTCAAGGATATCGGTAGATTATTGAATAAGTCTAGATTGAACGAATGAAATTACCATTTCCAAGTATAAACTTTTTGTTAATTTTTACTAATTTTTTGTTTCAAACAAAACATTTACTATATTCGTCTTAGTATTAGAATCATTTATTTTATAAATCAATAAAACCTAAAATCATGAGTTATTTAGAAAAAGCAAAAGCTTTTCAAGCTATGCAACAGGAAGGAAAATCCTGGGAAGCTTTTGAACAATACTATGCTGAAGATTGCAAAGTAATCGAGATGCCAACGGGCGAAGTTCGAGATGGAAAAGAAGCACAAAGAGAAGCCATCAAACAATGGTTTGGTATGGTGGAAGAAATGCATCAGGGAGGTGTGAAGTCAATCACTGCAAATGAGGAAGATGGAACAACATGCTGTGAAGTTTGGTTTGATGTTACTTTTAAAGGTGGACACCGAACGAAGATGGAAGAAGTAGGCGTGCAAAAATGGAGAGGCGATCAAATCGTTGAAGAACGTTTTTATTATAATGCTCCTCCTCAACAAGAGCAAGGATAAGAACAGTTGAATAAGTTAGCAAGTGAACAATAATAGTCCTTTTGTTTACTTGCTAACTTAATCACTTACTAACTTGTCACTTGCTTATTCATCAAGGTTATGAACCAACAAGCCACTTCTTAATTTAGGTTCAAACCAAGTCACCTTCGGCGGCATAATCAAATCATTATCTGATATACTGATCAACTGTTTCATACTTACCGGGAACATAGAAAAGGCGATTTTCATCTCTCCGTTATTTACCCTTCTTTCTAATTCACCAAGTCCTCGCATACCGCCAACAAAATCAATCCGCTTATCTTTTCTTAAATCTACGATGCCAAACAATGGCTCTAAAACATTATTCGACAATATAGTCACATCTAACTGACCTACCGGATCATGCTCATCATACGTTCCAGTTTTTGCAGTCAGTTTATACCATTTATTATTAAGGTACATTCCGAAAGTATGCAGGGATTCAGGTCGGTACTGGCTGTCTTTCTGCTCTAGTTCAAAATTTGTAGCCAATTGCTTTAGCAATTCCTCTTCGGTCAAACCATTGAGATCTTTTACTACGCGATTATAATCTAAAATCTTTAATTGATTATCCGGAAAAACTACGGCCATAAAATAATTATCCCGTCGCCCGTCAGAACTTGTACCACTCCGAGCCTCTCTCAACTCCTTTCCTACCAAACCTCCCGCTGCAGTACGATGATGACCATCCGCAATATATATGCTCGGAACATCTGTCTCAAACATCGCAGTAATTTGATCTATCTTTTGCCCTTCATCAATTACCCAAATGGTATGTTTGATTCCATCATCCGTAGTAAAATCATAAACAGGATCTTTTTTCTTTTCATTATTTACCACCTCATCAATAGATTCGACTTGTGGGTAAGAAAAGAAAACCGGTTCATAATTTAACTTGCTCGCTCGAACGTGATTTTTACGATCTTCTTCTTTGTCTGGTCGTGTCAACTCATGCTTTTTGATCACATTATTAAAGTAATCATCGATCGCACAACAACCCACTAATCCGGTTTGCTCATGCCCGTCCATAATCAATTGATAAATATAGAAATAAGGTGTACTATCCTGAGCCATAACACCCTTTTGCACCAACTTATCAAAGTTTTCTTTCCCCTTTTGATAAACCTCCGGCGCATAATGATCGAAATCATCCGGAAAGTCTATTTCAGGTTTAATGACATGATAAAAAGATAGCGGATTGCCTTCGGCTTCTATTCTTGCTTCTTTTTCATTCAACACATCGTAAGGTTTGCTTGCGATTTCTTTTACATTTTCTTGGGTAGGCCGAATGGCTTTAAATGGAATGAAGGTGGACATAACGTATTGGTTTGGTTCTATTGATTTTTAAAAGTTCAAAGTTAAATCTTCCTATTCTCCTGCCCAAATAAAGCGGGATATTGTTATTAAAAATTTGATTAAACGTAATAAGTCAGCATTTTTTCATCCTTATTATTGTAATTTAGGCTGTTATTACGATTTTACAGAAAAACTATGGCAAAACCTCGCAAACTAAAAATCAACATCTCCAAAGAAATCGGAACCGTTTCTTCATTATTACTTTTACCTAAAGATGCAATCGTTTTATTAGTTTTGAGCCATGGCGCAGGCGCAGGTATGGAACATTCTTTTATGGAAACGCTTGCTCAGGATTTGGCGAAAAACAAAATAGCAACCTTGCGTTTTAATTTTGCCTACATGGAAAAAGGTGGTGGTCCAGACCGTCCCAAAAAAGCACACCCGGCAATCAAAGCAGCTATTCAAAAGGCTTTGAAATATAGTGATGGTTTGACACTACTCGCAGGAGGTAAATCTTTTGGAGGTCGCATGACTTCCCAAGTTGCAGCACTTGGCGAGTTGAAGGAAGTGAAAGGGATTGTTTATTTTGGATTTCCACTACATGCTCCCGGCAAACCAGGAATCGAAAGAGCCGCTCATCTGACAGACATAAAGATTCCTCAACTTTTCTTACAAGGGACAAGAGATACTCTAGCCAAATTTGAGCTTATAAAAAAAGTTTGCAAAAAATTAAAAAAAGCAACTTTGATAAAAATGGAAGGGAGTGACCATTCTTTTAAAACATTAAAAAGATCCGGTATTACACATGAGGAAGTTATCGAACAATTGGCGATTGAAACGGCTAAGTTTGCTGTACGTTTTTAATCTTTTAATGCTCTATCATGAATCTCAACCAAATCACTGTCCCTAGCCTCGACATCCCAAAGGCTATCAAATTCTATCAAACCCTTGGTCTAAAATTGATCGTTAGTGTCGAACATTATGCCCGCTTCGAATGTCCTGAAGGAGATGCTACTTTTTCAATTCATTTAGTAGACGAACTTCCAAAAGGAGAAGGCATCAACATTTATTTTGAATCAGAGAATTTAGATACGGAAGTTGCGGCTTTAGTGGAAAAAGGCATCCAATTCGAGGAGCTTCCAAATGATAAAGGCTGGCTTTGGCGAGAAGCAAGACTGAAAGATCCAGACAATAATCAAATCATTTTATTCTTTGCTGGCGACAATCGAAAAAATCCACCTTGGAGAATTCAGCAATAATCGCTTTTCCCGTTTCAAATAGAAATATAAAGCTTGATAACTATATGGGTTATAATAAAAATTAAACAAAATGTATTTTATTTTAAAA
>CAYXQH010000109.1:0-12691 GCA_964467425.1 uncultured Saprospiraceae bacterium | reverse complement strand
GATCCCACCAGGCACGCTGCGGAGTGATAGAACCTCTTAATGTATCTGCATTTGTATATGGATCAATCGCCGATTGTGAAGTAGAACAACCAATAGAACTTACTACAATTAGAATGAAAAATAAAAGTTTCATTTCGGTAAATTTAATGTGATAAGGTACAAATTCAAACGTATATTTTACGTTAATATTAGGAAGCCTATAGCTCCATTTATTTCTTTGAAATCTTGAACCGTATGGTGTCTTTAACTAAGTTTTTATCCTTAGGGTTGAATGTTCTCAACTCTGAAACAATGGTAGGATTTACTTTGTGTTGTTGCGCAATGATTTCATACGCTATCTCGCGTACACGTGATGTATGCTTATTTTTTTTACCATACTCGTATTGTAAGACTTTAAGGAATACTTCATTATTTTTAGGCGTAACGTCGTTTTCGTAAACACGTTCAATGGCTTCGCCTAAAACAACTTCATCGTTAATATTTGCAAAGTAATTATTTAAACAATTAAATGCATCATTGCCTTCATTCCAACCTACCAACAATAGATTTTGAGCTACGTTTTCATTCTGTATTTTATGACGCCAGATTTGAGATGCTTTTAAATATTGATTTTTGGAATTATAATCTTTGGCTACAATTTTATAATGAACATCTGCCGTCTTTTTGTCATTGAGTTGGAGATACAAATCGCCTACTTTTTCATGCTCTTGAAGTTCTTTATATAATGCGATGGCGTTCTCAATCATATTTCCTTTTTCATAACATTCTGCCGCCTTTTTTTTGTGGTCCTTCTTTAAATAGATGGAGGCAGCTTCTGCAAAGTGATTACCGTTGGCTAGCGTTTCTGCAGCAAGAATATGATTCTTTAATAATTTCAGGTAAATAAAAGCCGCTTTGTGATGTTCATTTTTTGCAATTAGTTCTTTTGCCGTCTGATGATATTGATGGTGTAGTGTAGTGTAATGATCGCTTAAATCTACACTTCCAGACCCGGTCGAACCTGTTGCTCCGCTAAATAATGAAAAATTAAACCATCGTTTGGATAATTCAAAACGGTTGGTCATTTCTCCTCGAGATGTACCTTCGTCATCTAAAGGAATGGCATATTTCAATCCTTCTTCTGGATTGTTTTTAAGCATGTCCATTAATCGGTCGACCGCCTTGCGATTCCGTTCTTGGAGGTCTTCAAAATCTTGCTGCAAAGGGTCTGTAAAGTCTTGATTTTTTGAAGCTTTAGGCGATAAAGTGTTCATGATACGATCAAGCGCTTTTGCCAAACCTGTTTTTTCTGTTGTCCCTTGCTCGATAGATGCTTGAGGTGAGCCCATACTATCAAACAAAAGTTTATATAAACCTAATTTTCCTTTTTCAATAATATTAAGTGGTTGATCCTTTAACTTTTCCTTTTCCGGAAAAACTTGTTCTTCCAGATGTTTTAAGGTTTCTTCAGGAGGAATAGGTGCAATTTTAAAACTCTTAATTTCTTTAGGAATGAATCCTCTCTTTTTAGGAGGGGTAATGAGTACTTGCTTTGCCTCAGGAATATGAATAAGACTTAAAAGATCCAAAGGCTGAGTTAACTCAACCAAGCCAAAATCTGGATGCAATACGTGTTTAGTTAGTGGGAAAATACGTTCTAGTTCATCTTCGGTTAATTTTGGATAGACTGTTGTTTTTTCAGGAATAAAAAGATGAGGAATAATCATCTGGCAAGCTTGATGATTTCTTAAAGCTTTAGCCTCAAGTACACTTTGTGATTGTATGAAACATCCCCATAATGCATTGGGTACTGTATCAGGAATAGGATAAATGGTGCTACGATCTAAGGATAAACCCAATATCTGGATTTCCTTTACCCAAGCTAAAGGAGAGAAATGCTTAATAAGCAATCCTCTTAATGGAAAATTATTTTTGTCAAAGGGTTTAATCTGAAGTTTCATGATTCAGAATATTTTGAATAAACGGATCGATATATAAAGAAAAGAATTCTTTGGCTTTTATTTTATCTAGAGGTTTTGATGAAGGTATATAATGACTGTAATTAATCTCAGCACCTAGTTTTTTTAATTTATTGACAATGTTAATTGTCACTTCTCTTTCTTGGCGTGTAAATACTTTCGGAAGCTGGTCATTAATTCTAATAACACCTGATCCATTGAGCATTCCTAGAGAAACGAGTGCTTTCTTAACCGCTCTTTCTTCTTCGCCTAAATCCTCTAGTAAAATTCTATAATATTCATTTTTATAATAATAGGTATTCCCTGCAAAATAATCTTCTGTAGTTAAGCCCAAAGACACATTTAAAATAGAGGGAATAAAAACATCAGGAACATCTGGATTACTACTGTTCAATATGATCATTCCCGATGGTTTTATTTCAATCGTACTTTGGTCTGAAAATGAATATAATGATGAGTTTACTCGTACTGCTTTTGTCTTTCTTTCAAGAAGATGGGTCGTGTTTAATTGTACATGACCTCCCTGAGCTACATGTAACTCGTGAGTATTTAAGACAATATTTTTGCGTTCGTTAATGAAAACGGCTTTTACATTTTTAAAAAAAGTATATCCATAAACATTGGCCTTTTCAGCTTCTTTATTGCGTTCATTTTCTTCATTGAAATCCGTGGTGGTCACTAATACTTCTTTCCTTACAATACCTTGAATATCAATAGTCCAGAAGTCACTATAATTACGATAATGAAACTTTTGATCTTTAAAAATAAATTGACCGTACCCAGAACGCCATTGTTTGAATACAACGGTCTTTTGATCACCTGTATGGACATTAAGAAGTATAATGTTCCTTGTCTGGGGATCAAAAATCAATAAGATATAAGCACCAGTTTCTGAGGTGCCTATAGCAAAGTCACCGGCAATTATTGGTAAGTTTTCGTAAAGAACTTCCCATCCTTTTTCATAAGCTTTTGCTCCTGGATCATAAAAACGAAGTAACATCCGTTCTTTTGATATCTGAAAAATAGTGCCATCTTCGGTAGTCAGGTATTTTTTAACACGTTGAGAGTTACGAAATAATATAGGGTAACTAATGACTTGTTTAGGACTTTGTTTATAAGTAGGCTTTTTTTGTTGTTTTTCCCAGAGTTGTTGCAAGGGCAACACCAATCTTTGTAAGTGTTTTTTACTGTTTTTTTGTCTTTTAAATATGTCTATGTTACCATCGGTCTGCGTCTGTATCCAATAATCAATAAAGGATCGATATTCATTGGCAACGCGCAATATAGCATTGTGCTTAAGAGTAGAAGCTTCTGTGATCACAAAAACCTCTTGTTGTTTGCTTTCAGGATGATCATCAAAAAAATGTATAAACCCTTCGACTGCATCAAGACTTCCGTCTAATAGTTGCAATCCTTCTATAATTGTATCCAGGCTTTCCAATTGTATTGGATAGTACTGTTCTCCTATGGCATACACATCACAGGATAAATTTGTTTTAGGATGGTGTATTATTGCAAGTGCGGTAGCAAAAGCCATAATTTTTGGTGTCCCCCAATTCTTTAATGAAATATCTATAAGAATAAGACGTCTTTCATCATTATCTGTAGGTGGAGCTTCACGTTGCATATACAACGCTTCATTATTTGCTAATCGCGAAAGAAATATAAGATCTTCATTTGCATATTCGGAAATCAAAAGTTTATCGAATTCTCCTTTGTTGGTTAGATCGGAAATCCCTCCAAGTGGTTGCTGGCTGGTATGTGTATTATGCACAGGAATATGTAAACCTGCCCAAATACGTTTTATCAGGGCGGCCGTATGGAAAGTCTTAGAATTTTCAAGTAGTTGAGTGATGATATCCTGATCTCCATTTACATCACTTTTATTTTCTTCCAGAAGTAAAGATTCTTTTACTTCATGAAGATTAGTCATTTTTTTTAGAAGATCTTCTACACTTTCATATTTGCGGGAGAGAACGGCTATTGTTTTAAAGTCTTTTGCAAAGTTTGAATAATTAAATGCTGTTTTTTGAGGAAGATTAAGAATGTTGTATGTTCTTAACTTGTATATACGTAAGAATTCTTTTGCATTTTTATAAGAGATACGATTGTGTGCATCTTCAAAAATTGTTTGAAACAAGAGTAATCTTTTTTCTCCTGTTTTATAGGCTGAAGGAATGTCTGTAAGCATTCTCAAAAAATCAAAAACCTTTTGTGTAATAGTATCACTTCGACCTTCGGGAAACTCATATAATTGTCTCGAAATATGTTCTATGTCATTTTTGCCTGTTGGATTTGTAGCGATGATTATCAATAACAACGCGCCAAAAGGTGGAATTCCCTGTAGTGCTAGCTTATCAAGAATGTCTATAACTAACTGTTTGTAGGCAATCGTACTTCCCTCAGGAATTGCAATAACTTCCGTGCTGTCTTCCCATTGCCAGAAGTAATCTTCATATGATTTGAAATAGGTATAAAAATCCATTTAAAATTGTGAAAATCGTTGTTCTGTTTTATGAAAAGAAGTCCGGGTTAATTGATTGATATCTTGTTTGGGTATAGCAATCCATGAATTATTAGTATTCCATAGGATATACTTTTTCTTGTCCGAGTTTATCTTTTGGGCAAATTGCGCAGTAAGCGAGGGTAATTCAAAATCATAACCTGCTGGAATCAGAAAATCATGGTGTAGCCAATAAGTCTGACCCGATATGGGTAATAAGGGAGTTCCTATGAGTAAAACCTTATCGTTATTCAATATCACCCATTGCAGAATTTCTAAACGTAAGGAAGGGGCGATTTTTATATACTGGCCCAAATTATCCATCGAAATCATTAAAGCGGTTGAAACTGTTTCTTTTTCAGATGGAATCAACTGCATATGAAGTTGTTCTTCAATCCCAAAATAGTTGTGATTATAATCTGGTAATTCAATGGATAATGCCCTTGATATGGGTGTCCATAATACAGAAGGAATATTGCGTTCAGGAAGTAAGCTGTCTAATAAGTATAGTTTACCCTCTTTAGTATAAAAAATGGTTTTGAAAGGAATACTTTTTACAGCAATGTCGTTAATCTGTACATAATCAAAATCTTTAATCCAAATCATTTCCTCCTCAAAGGCTACTTTGAGATGCTCCCAATGGCGTATGTTTCCCAAATCTTGCTCATGAGTTTTTGAGACACATAAGTAATAGTTTATATGGTTTTCAGCATCTTTTGCCATAAGGACTCTATTGCTTCCTGTATATGTTGTTTATGTTCTTCGTTTTTTATCCAATTACTTCTATTTTGAAGATAACGGAGTTTGTCTTTAATTACATTTTGTTCTTCAAAAGAAAGTCCTTCTTTTTGCCACTTTTCACTTAAATGATTGATTTCTTTAATAAGCTCCTCAGCATTTGGGTTTTTGTTGAACAATGCTTGTGGGTGCGCTTTTGGAGCGTCATCTTTCTCAATAATAGTATTGATAATCCCCGTGAGTATTTCAATTTGCTCTTCCGTATCCCAAATGTATTTAAGTACCCAAAAATCAGAAACATTAGCTTCTTTTCGATCACACATTAAAGCACTGGCAGCAATAAGGTTTTGCACTTTAACAGCACGCCTGTCTGAGATATTAACTCCAGTATTTCTTAGATTATGTATAAGATCAACATAAGATTTACGAATCCCCGAAAAATCGACTGTTTTTCTTTCTTTTTGCAGGCTGATAATTTCGTCTGGAGTAATCGTAGGTTTCTCATCATCAGTTTGGGTTTCCAGTTTCCATCCGGCGATCAGGACTTCTTCCAATAAGTCAGTATCTACATAATCGCAACGTACTCGTATAAGAAAACGATCCAGTAGTGCATTAAGAACTTCATCTTCTGGAAGAACATTACTGGCTCCAACAAACATTAATGCAGGGAGTTTTCTTGTTTCACGACCGCGTCTAAATATTTTCTCATTCAAGGCCATAAGGAGACTATTCAAAATGGCACTATTGGCATTAAAGATTTCATCTAGGAAAACCATAGATGCTTCAGGCATCATCCCCTCAGTATTGGTTACTAGTTCACCCTCTTTAAGTTTACGAATATCGAAAGGTCCAAATATTTCATTGGGTTCTGTAAAACGTGTTAAGAGATATTCAAAATTATTACCGCCTGCTATACGATCTGACAGGGCTCGAATTATTGCGCTTTTTGCAGTACCTGGAGGACCCAGTAGAAAAGCATTTTCCCTTGCAATAAGGCTTATGCCCAATAAATCAATAATTTCATCTTTTCCTACAAAAGATGCTTTTACGTCTGTGAGAACAGTGTTTAATTTTTGTATACTACTCATGAGTATGATCAGTTATTTTAAAATCATTCCAGAATGTATGTGCATAATCACCTAAATGACCAGCAATGTGATTTGCAAATGAGGGGTGCTTTGCTAACTTTAAATTTTTATAAGCGATAATACGTTCTGTATACGCTTCATAAATGCAGGGGTCTGCAATAATAACATCAAAATTTAGATTATCAATACTTAAAGTATAATTGATTGCAGAATAATGCCATGTTTCTGCTTTTTTCTCTAATAATGGAATAATGGAGTCTTCAATATCAATAGCTTTTAATTCTAAAATCATATCTGGAAGAAAGCGTAAACATAGATCTGCGGACAGTATTTTTGATGGATTGAGATCTTGCTCAAAATCCGGTAGCAAAAGTGCTAAATCTTTGTCCTTATGCTTTCTATATAAGATGAGTTGAGCAACTGTATAACTTATCTTCGCAGCCCATATGGCAGCGTCTTCATTAAAGGATGGAGGCGTAAACATATAGTTTAAGGCTTCCTCTTCATAGGCTTCTTTAAGGAAGGTGATGACTTCTTGTTCGGCATCCGGTTTAATTTTTAGAACACTATTATGCAGGATCACATTTTCATGCTGCCTTAGGTCCTTAATCATTTGTAAAAAATAATTGACTTTCATTAATTCGCCCTAATTTTTCGCTTTAAGCAAATAAAGATGCGTATTCTTCTTCATATACAGTTCTTCCAAATTCATTTTTTATACCTAAAAGAAGATCTCCGAAAGGATTTACTTCTATTACATATATTTCTCCACTGCGATCAACTAAAATATCAATACCTGCATAAGAAAATGAAGGGAATCCATATGACATAACATCTGAAGCAACTTTTTTCAATTGTTTGACAATACCTTCAGATATGCCAGATTGAGTAATTGTCATTTTTTTGTTGCCTAAATGCAAATTTGTAATAACATTTTTACTTCCTCTTGCTATAATAAAGACTGGGTCTTTTTTTATACAAACCACTCTAAAATCAAAAGAATATCCCTTGTGATTCCATTTAGGAATCCACTTTTGAATGATAAGATCTGAAGACGTCATTGTATTAATAATATGAACTATAGTCTGTATGTCAGTATATTTTTGAATTTTAAGGCTATTGTAGAGAATATCATCTTTAATTTTTATAGTGGTATATAAAGCTTGTTTTTCATTATTAATAAACCGAAAAGCCATTATACCTGAAGCTGAAGAGCCATAGGTCGGTTTTATAAACACTTGGGAAATTCTCTGTTCTTGTAATTGCTCAATAAGAGAGGCATATGAAGTGCATTTTCCTAATAATTGTGGTCCTTTGATTCCTAGGTGAGTCAAACCATTTTGAGTATGTTGCTTATCAAAAGCGACAATAATATCCATAGGATCATTAAGAAATGAAATATCATATATGGTCGATAATTTATCAAGATAAAGGAGTAATGTGCACCATCCCCTATACCAACGGTTAAAATCTGCTACTTGACCATAATTTTCAGATTCATTTCTGATGCGTTGTTGTTCTGAACTATTCTTACAACCTAATAGGCGAAGTCTTTTGTATGTTTTAGTATCTTCTCCAGGGGATTCTATACGTACGTAATATTTTATTCCCTTCGAAAAAAGAGGACTTCCTTTAATAATATCCAGATAGGTCATGTGCTTGAGTAATTGATTGTGTTTGTTTAATACTTTTTCCCAAGCCTTAAAACGTCGTGAAGATTTTGGGGCAATGCATACGTGGCATATTTCACTTTTCATTTAATATTATTCTCCTACTTCTACAAATAACCAATCATCTTCAATATCTTCTTGATCTTCAAGGTTAATATTTTGATTTTTAAAAGCTTTCTTGAGTTGAGGAATCAGATCATCAGGAATAAAGTGATGCCTGCAATTAATATGTTTGAGTTGAAGTAATGCTGAGTTGGCCAATAAGGCTTTAGCTCCTTTTTTTCCAAGCGTACCCATAGAAATATCCAAAGTCTCAATACGACTTAATATAGGATGCTCGTATAACATTAGAGCAATATCGTCCTGTATATAGGAATTCATTAGTCCTAGATATTTTAGTCTAGGAAAAGAATGACCATCGATAAGTGTTTTAATTTCATCTATGGTATGGGTTGCGCCATATTCATCAGTCCCTAGCCAAAGTTCCAGATGTTCTAGGTTTTCAAAAGAAGCTTTAGAAGCAATTATATCTTGTATAATTTCAGAAGACATTCCACCAGTTTCTATTTTTAAAGTTTTAAGATTTGGTAGATGAACAGTTCCTAGTCGTAGTCCTTGTCCGCCGCGAACACAAAATGTTTCCAGATTGTTATATACATTCAAGAATTGATTATAATCAGCCTGATTGATCCAAGACATTTCACAATCTTCATAGGTCATATCTCCAATAAAAATATGTTTTAGTGATCCGAAGTCTTCTTTAGTTTTAATCAAAAACTCTAAGATTTGGGAAGAATCCGTATCATACGCATCCCTCCAAGCACCTATAATGAGTTCGCTCATATAGACACTTCCCTTATTTACGAGGCTTTTCAAACGATCTATTACAGAATGTTTATTTTCATATGGAGATTCTACCTTACAACAACTATCAAAGTCTATTGTGTCTCCAACCTGATATAATTTTACAGGTTTGTTGTTGAATGTTTCCAGATAATGCCCTACAGTCATAATTATAATGTTTGATTTATGCTTTAGTTAAACGTTTTCAACTCAAATTGCCTTTTTGTAACGGATTAAAAGTTACAGGAATTCGCTCTAAAATGCGATCTCCATAGGATTTTTCCATTTCTAATTCTTCTAAATTAATATAACCTATATAGCAACTACAATGATTATTAACGCAAGATTTGGGACGGAGTAGTTTTTTAATATCATCCTTATAAATGTTTCCTAAAGGTTTTTTGATAAAATGGCAGGGAAAAACAGTTCCTTCTCCATCTACGGAAAAACTTGTATGCCCTGCACTACACTTTTTATCTAAAGTTTTATATATCTTATTGTTAAAGGGGAAAAGTTGATCCATTTGTGTAAGCCAGGTTTCCTCATTTTCAGTATAATAGTTTGCTTCACGTTTATAAGCATTGATCCAAATATAGCGTTCAGACAATGCAATTTTTAATTTTTCAATAGCTTCAAAATGTTCCTTCATACCAACAACACCTACACTGAATTGAATTCCTTTTTTAATAAGAAGATGACATTTTTTTATAAAATTATCAAATGAGACTTCTTGAGGATGATATGTCACCCATAAGGCAAATGATCCTTTATTTACCTGATCTATCCAATTTAGCGAACAAGAAAGATTAGTTTGTATCACCACTTTTTGAACGTTAGATAAATGGCTAAGTCTAGTTAATTCCTGTTGATAATACTTGCGAATTAATCCCTCTCCCCAAGGAGTAAATAATATACGTATCGTCTCTTTTCTCTGTGATACCCAATGCGTAAAGCGTTCAAGACAGGTGCGATCATAAGCCAATTCTTCCCGTGAGTTTTTCTTTTTGGCAAACGGACAATACGAACAGTCATAATTGCAACTATCCAGGGAACCTCGGTAAAGTATTTGCCAATGTAGAGGGGTTATTTCCATATAAAATTTTCCATTAATGCTCTTACATTTGAGCTATAAAATGCTGGGCCTATTATATCTTCATATGCCATTCCTATAGGCGAAAGTCTATAGTGATTGTGATAATAAATTAACCATTGTCGCTCAAGTAATTCTCTTAGAAGTTCAAATTCTTCAAATGGATTTGTACGGAATAGTGTTTTATATTTTTCAATAGAAAATCGACCGCCATCGGTAATAGATTTAATAATAAACCGTGTTTTCTGCTCCCAGATGTTGAGCTCAAAACCGTATGATATGGTGTCAAAGTTTGTTTTCGATGAATAATTGGCGATGATATGTTTAACGATTTTTCGATGTACTGCATAATCACTACTGTAATGTAAATTTTGAGTATATGATCTAGCTCCAGCACCAATGCCAATCATTCCATCTAATACTGGATCATATTGATCTGTAATAGTAGGTGCTTGCTGATTTCTTTTCCTGAAACAACGCATACTAAGTTGTTCATAACCCGCTTTAAGTAGTCTAAAACGTCCGGCAGTATATAATGCTGTACGATGATCTTCCTGTTGATGATTAATTTTATTAAGGCCAGTGAGTTGACGAACATAAAGAGGATAGAGAAATATCTCGGTAGGTTGATACTCAAGAGATCGATCAATTGAATAGTTAAAACTGTGGATAGTTTGCCCTTTGATTCCATAAATTAAGTCCAAATTAAATTCTGGAATAGCTGAGGTTGCAAGTTTACCCACAACATCTGAAGTGATCTTAGGGGATTGCGGACGCCCCAAGGCCTTTGTTTCTTCTTCAATCCAAGATTGTATGCCTAAACTTAACCGCGTAATGCCATAATTTTCAATAAGTTTTATTTTATCTGCGGTCAATGTCTTAGGAGAGGCTTCAATAGACCCATAATGCGTTTCTATGGGAACCCCAACTCTTATCATTATTTCAAACAAGCGATTTAATTCTGGAGTTTCCAAAAAGGTTGGGGTGCCTCCGCCAATGGCATATTGAGTGAATTTAATATTTGGTACTTTTTCTATATATGTGTCTATCTCTTTTTCAAGTGCGTTAAGATAAGATTGAATCCCTTCTTTGGGATTAGCAATAGTAAATAAATTACAAAAACCACATCGCATTTCACAAAAAGGAATGTGTGTATAAAAGAATAATTGCTCTTTATGCTCTTTAGTCCATATTTCATTTAAACTACTCCTAGGAAGTTGACGATAAGCAGATTTATGGGGATAAGAATAACTGTATCCCTGATACGGATAAGAAGTGTCAATAGAAGCAATTTTGGTTTTTATGATCTTTTATTTAAATATTCAAGATAGGGAACTTTCATTACAGTTTCATGTCCGTTTTGATGCCCCCAATAACCATCTTCTCCATAAGCCGTTCCATGATCACTACATACAATAATGAATTGATTCCGATCACGCTTAGAAAAAGCCTTTTGCAATATAGGGATTTGTGTATCTATATATGCTAATGCTGCTTTATGTGATATTAAATTATCTTCATTCTGGTTCAGGGTATAAAAATAATTAGGTTGATGCGTAGCAGAGACATTAATGAAAAGCAGTAAAGGATTTTTGTTTGAAAGATAGGGTAGAGCTGCTTTAAATTGATGTTCTGTGGACCTTGGATCCGTAACGCCAAACTTTTCGGACCATTCACTATATTGAAACATTTCTGGGAAAATACTACTAATGTCTGTTTGTTTATTGAAAAAACCGACGCCACCAATACATACTGTAGAGTAACCTCTTTCTGCTAGTGCAGAAATAAGGTTAGACTCATCAAATGTAAATGTGTTTATTGTTGTGGACTTGCTACCATAAAATTTAGAAGCAAAGAGTCGTGGAGTAGTTGATTGTTTTATTTTAGTTGGCAAAAATCCACTAAAAAATGCATGGTGTGCTGGAAAAGTAAAGCTTGCGGGAGTGTATCGCTCTTCCCAACCTATTTTCGGCAACCACTTCGATAGATGTGGTAGGTGTCCTTTTAGAAATAATGATTGAGCAGCATCGTATCTGAGAGAATCTAGAGTAATCAAAATGACATCAGTTTCTGGTATAAGCGTATTGATGTTTACCATATTTCGGATAATTGCTCTAATGAAACTATAGTCCAATCACTGTTCACCTCTTGTTTTCGATTCTTAGAAAACCAAACTGTTTGCCAACCCGCAGCACATCCACCCTTGATGTCATTGATTGGATCATCACCAATTATAACTAATTCATCAGTTGCTTTTTGTAGTTTGCTCTGCACATAATCAAAATAGATTGGATCTGGTTTATCAAAGCCTATTTCTGAAGATATAAAAATATTATCTTGTTCAAAAATAGTATCCAATCCGCTTCTAATCAGTTTGTTTTTTTGATTTTGATAACTTCCATTAGTAACAATTGCCAGATGATGATTTGATTTTAATTTGATTAAAATGTCTCGCGTTACTTTCGATATAGAGGGAACAAATGTTGCAAGTTCTTGACTACATTTCAAGATCATTTGGTCTACTGTATAAGGAAGAGGGTAATGCTCCAGAAGAGTATTGTAAAAAGAGAATCGAGATGTATAACCCCAATTATCTGCATTCAAAAGTAATTGTAAACTTCTTTCATTCAGTTTTATGCAATGATTCTTAAAAAGACATTGTAACCATAATCGATATGCTATGTTTCGATCAACAAGTGTATTATCAAGATCAAATAAAAGTGTCATGCTTGAAACCAGGGCTTACCTAAAAATTGCATTAGGAAATACAACTGGACTTTCATGACCATCTTTCCCAATGG
>CAYXQH010000108.1:0-12728 GCA_964467425.1 uncultured Saprospiraceae bacterium | reverse complement strand
TCTACCTGTCTACCTGTCTACCTGTCTACCTGTCTACCTGTCTACCTGTCTACCTTCTCCCAAACCAATAGTTCATTTTTAGAACTAAAGCTCTGTTTTTTATAGCAAGGTCTCTGGAAGTATAATTTTCAGTATAAACGATAAAAATATCAGACATCGGCTTGAATCGCCAATTGAATTTCGAATTGATGTTGAAGTTATCGCTTTGCGTGTTGTATTGAACAAACGTAGTAAAGAAAAGGTTTCGGCTAAATGATATTTCGAATTTTGACCCCACTAAAGTAAAATCTGCGGAACCATAATCGTCCGGGAAATGCATTAATTCTTCATGGGAAAAGTATAAACCGAAGACAGCATATTGTTTATGTCGATAATTCAGCTCCGATTTAAAGCTTAGTTGATCTCCAAGATATACACCGCCATAACTTAAGGTTAGCTCACCAAATAAGCGATTTCTTTTTCCAGAATTATAAATCACGGACAATTGTTGATTAGAATAATTACCCGATGGGAAGGCATTGTTTAAACCATCCAGTGTAAAAGGAAAGAGAAGCGATGGCTCTCCGACCCTATAAAGTAATTCAAAAGAGCTGGTATTTTTTAAACGCATTAAAAGCGTGAGTTCATTCCAATGCTCTTGCAAATCAGAAAGGTTAGTACTATAAAAATCGGAATGAAAAGTTGGTCCCCAGAAATCGATGACGCTGCTCTTCTTGGCAAAAAATCGATAATGACCATTGATTCGTAAATGCGTATATCCCACTCGAATAGTACTGTCCAATTCTTCATTGGTATGATACAGTCGAGGAACAAAACCAACATCTGTGATGAAGTTTTTATCGGCATGATCTAGACCTACGAAAAGAGTTTTAGCAGCAGTTCTGTATCTGAGCTTTGCACTATAAGCGTTCGCGTTTGAATAATTTTCTGGTGTAAAAGCATGATGGAAAAAAGCTTTACCATTCCATTTAGAATCTTTAGATCTTAAATCATATTCTATCCCAGCAATTCTATTGAATTTTTTTCCAAGACCGTAAAAATCCTGAAAGGCTTGTCTGTTAATTATGAAAGCGCTGACACTTGAGCTGTTAAACACTTTTCGTTGAACAGAAGCGACACTGTAGTTATTGGATGGCTCATCTAAAGAGGCTTTCTCTTTTGTCTGAATGGTCATTAATCCAAGGCGCCAATTTTTATCCAGATTTCCACTCATGCGAGCGCCGAATAAAAGAGGAACAGGCATCTTATCTACGTTTCCAATTCGCCGAGAGAAAAAAGGACGAATTCGACTATTTCCAATGTTCGAAAATAAATCGCTGTTTTCAAGGAATAATA
The DNA here is from genome assembly GCA_964467425.1 of uncultured Saprospiraceae bacterium. Lineage (GTDB taxonomy): Bacteria > Bacteroidota > Bacteroidia > Chitinophagales > Saprospiraceae > JAHDHW01. The sequence continues at coordinate 11,393 of CAYXQH010000108.1, read as the reverse complement.
ATCGTTTCTCTGGAAAGAATATTTCGAAACGTTGTAGGTCAATAACTTGTTGATCAACTTCAACCTGTGAAAAATCGGGATTGATACTTAGGTCAAGGTTCAAAGAGGAATTTAATGCAATTTTTGCATCGACACCGACTGATCGTTGAAGCTTCTCTGAAAGAAGAGGATCTTCATAATCTTTGTTTGTGCCTATTGAAATATATGGGATAACAGAAATATTGTTTAGAGGTTTTTCTGGTGCTTTATTCCATTGCATTGTTCCCGCTCTGGAGAGTACGCTGATTTTATAAGCACGTGGAACAGGAGCCCAGGAGGAGATTTCATTCTGGCTACGATCGTTTCTTGCAAAATTAACCTTCCATTTCTTTTGCACGTCTTTAAAGCGAAGTGTTTTTAAAGGAATAGCAATTTCTACAACCCAAAAATCTAGCGCATGGCTAACTTCAGCGACCCAAAGACCGTCCCAGTTTAACTCTTCTCCTTTTATACCACCATTATCCACAATGCCATCACTCTGCACACCAAAAGGATTGACTGCAAAATATAGTCCATTGGTTTCGTCATTAAAGGTGTTGATGAAAATACCAAAGGCGTCATTTTCTTGAAATGTAAAATCTCTTTTTAAGGATTGAACAACATAGTCTTTGTTTGGCTGGTGGCGACAAATCGCACTGATATACAGATTACTTTGGTCATATAAAACGCGAACTTCTGTTTTTGAAACAGCCTTTAAGGAGTCGAAAGGAAAGTTCATTTGGAATTCATCAGCAACTGTAGCATTTGACCAGGATGCTTCTTGAAGTAGGCCATCAATCATTATAGGATCTGTACAAGCATTTACCAATAAAGAATGCCCTTGTCCAACGACAATGGTCGCTTGACAAAGCAAGAATAGAAATATGTAGAATGGCCGTTTTATAAGGCTTTCTGGTTTTAATAAATTTTGTTTCAGAATTAATGGTACTAGATCATTATTCCAAAAACAGTGTTTCTGTTATTTACTGGTTAAGTATTAGGAGGTATGTTGAGGGGGCAAATCGAAATAATCCGATTTGGTATTTAGGAAATAGGAATAGTTCTTTTAGTATTGTTTGTTTTAAATATTAATCTGGTTAAGGCAAGCTTTTTAGGCTTGCTGGTTTTTTGTAGTTGGGCTCATTAATCTACCCCATCCAAATCGAACAATCACTAATAAGCCAATAAAGATCAATGCTAAAAAGTAAAAAGGAATCCTAACAAAGGCGATTACAAAAATCCTCGTTCTGTCAAGTCCCCACATCAAAGCAAAAACGGCAAAGATCATAATCATCAAACCAGAAACATTCTTAAAACCAGGAATTCTATCCAGGCTTACATTGTTCCGGATGATTAATAAAGTGACGATCATAGAAATTACAGGAAGTATTTGAAAATAAATATCTGACTGTAATACCTTGCCGCGATCAAATAAAAACATGTAAACATTCAGCGAAATTGCAAAGATCCCTGGGATACAAGCAAAATAGACCAATGCTGAATAAAGATATTTCCATGGTGAGAGATGACCTTCGTTTTTACCCATGATACCCGCAATAAGGGCACATATTGGTATAAAAAGAAAGAATCCAATGACATAGGAAGGGTTTTCTCCTATTTTTTCAAATAATTCTAAGAGGGTCATATGCTCTGTTTTATTAGTTCGTTCTTTAGTTTCTCTTCTTGTTTGTCAAACGCTTGAAAATCAAGGTTTTTAACACCGTTTACTGAATCAAAAATAAAGCCAATGCAATAAAAAATCAGACTAAATTATTAACATTTTTTCTAATGTAGGTAAATAGGGCAGATTGATTTTAGAAAAGGGCTTTAAAATTTAGGAAAACCATTTTTAAAGCCAAAAAAAACCTAAGCAAAACTATTTTGCTTAGGTTTTTTGAGTGGATGTAGATATACTCTAAATATCCAAAAACAGTTTGATTGGATCTTCCAATAATTTTTTCACTTTTACCAGGAATGTTACAGAAGTACTGCCATCAATAACTCTATGGTCGTAAGAAAGTGCCAAATACATCATTGGGCGGATTAATACCTCTCCATTGATAGCCATTGGTCTTTGTTGGATCGTATGCATACCCAGGATAGCAGACTGCGGTTCGTTGATGATTGGCGTACTCATCATGGAGCCAAAAATACCTCCATTGGTAATCGTAAACGTTCCTCCACGCATCTCTTCTAAAGTCAGTGATCCATCTCGTGCTTTTCCTGCCAACTCTTTAATCTTTAACTCAATCTCATGAAATTTTAAAGATTCAGCATTATGGACAGGAGGTACGACTAAGCCTGTAGGAGTAGATATCGCAATTGAAATATCAGCATAGTCGTGATAAATGATTTCATTGTCCTCAAGTTGTGCATTTACATTAGGCATTTCCATCAGAACTTTAGCACAGGCTTTTGTGAAAAGAGACATGTACCCTAATTTGATCCCATACTTTTCAACAAACTCTTCCTGATATTTTTTTCGAAGCTTCATAATCTCCGTCAAATCGACTTCGTTAAAAGTCGTCAGCATAGCAGTATTGTTTTTTGCAGAAACTAAGCGACTAGCTATCGTTCTCCGCATCCGGCTCATTTTCTTCCGGGAGGTGGTTCTGCTAAAATCTGCAACAGGTGTCGGTGCAGAGACCGGAGCACTTTTTTCTTTTTTGACCTCTTGTGGTGGAGCAGCAACACTGGATTTATTAGAAACAGCCTGAAGCGCGTCTTCTTTTGTTATTCGACCGCCTTTGCCAGTACCTTGAACTTCTGCAGTTGCTACAGCATTTTCCTTTAAAATTTTTGCTGCGGCAGGAGATGGATGCCCCGATGCGTAACTTGGAGCAGATGTGGTAGCAGGAGCAACCACAGTTTTCTCTTCTTTTTTAGCAGCAGGTGCTGCTGGAGCAGAACCGTTAGAACTTTCCGCCTTAACGGTGGTATCGATCTTTGCAACTAAAGCGCCAATTTCAAGATCGTCGCCTTCACTGGCTACATAGATCAGTTTTCCAGCAGCTTCAGCCGGAAACTCCAAGGTCGCTTTATCTGATTCGAACTCACAAATAGGTTCGTCTAATTTTATATAATCGCCGTTACCCTTTAGCCATTGGGATAAAGTAACTTCATTGATAGATTCTCCTATGGTCGGGACACGCATTTCTACAATGCTCATATCTTTAGGTTTGTGTTATTTATAAAAAAGCAAATTTAAAGGTTTCTTATTGAAAAGAACTGCCAAAGTGGGAAAATGTTTCAAACGATTTCTAAGTCAGGCGACTTATCCACTTTTTAAACCAGAATACCTGGGCAAAATACTTAATTCAGAGATTGCCATAAATATCTACAAGCGAGGGTTCGATAGGGGCTCCATGTTTCTGCAATAGAGATTAATTTTTTCCGTAATGCCTTTTGACCATCTCGGTTATCCGGAAATTTTCCTGCTAAATTATAAGCAATGACCATTGCGTTTCGGATACCTAAATCATCTATTGGAAAGACGTCCGGACGGTTTAATGTAAACATCAAAATCATCTGAACCGTCCACTTGCCAACCCCTTTTATCTGTGTTAGATGATCAATTATTGCCTCGTCTGTTAGGTTAGTCCAGTCCTTTTTTAATAAGTTTTCTTCTATGAAAAAATGAGCGACATTTTGAATATAACTCGCTTTTTGTCTGGATAGACCTACAGATCGCAAGGTCTCCAACTCCATCTTTATAACCTTTTTTGGGGCCGGAAAATGATCTGCAAATAAATCTAGAAAACGACCATGAATAGTAGCTGCTGCTTTTACAGATAGTTGTTGAGAAGTTATAGAACGAATCAGGCTTTCATATACACCTAAGTCCCCATCAAGTGTGTTTAGTTTTATTGCTTTAATCAGGGGTTTAAAATGCGGATCCTTCGAAAGATGACTAATCGCTTTTTTGCTCATAAAATGAAAAATGGGTTCTGATTTCTATTAAAAAAGGAGTTTAAAAGTAAAACAACAACAAAACAGAGAGTTTTTTAATTTAAAATGGGAAAAAAATCTGATTTTTTGTATTTTTCAACACGTCCCAAATGACAATGCCCTAATTTAAAAAAAATTCAGACATGTTTAAACTCAAGCAAGTAGCATTTCTTTTCTTCTTTTTCACGTTTTCAGTTTATGGTCAAGATTCCCTTAATATGGAAAAGCTTTATCAGTATGATGATAATTCTTTCTCACCAGTTTCTGGAGTATATTTTAATGATTGTTGGGGATATACCGATGATGCAGGAAACGAGTACGCCATTATGGGCGGTGCAAGACATGTATTCTTTTTTGATATTACAGACCCGGTAAATACTACTTTGGTTCGAAAGGTCTTCGATGGCGATGATGACATTTCGGGAGGTGTTGATTTGGATCCAACGGTATGGCGAGACTTCAAAACTTATGGAGATAAGGCGTATTCCGTAGCGGATCAAAGTAGCAGCGATGAAGGCTTGATCGTTTATGACTTAAGTGATTTACCAGATACTGTATTGGTAGAAGATCAGATCACTACCTTTTTTACAAAAGCACATAATATTTTTATAGATACAGCAAGTGGGTATTTATATACTGCTGGAGCTCGGCTGGGCTCGACCTATCACGATGTAATTGTCTTAGATCTCAATGAAGACCCAATCGAAATGATAGCAGATGTAAGTATTGATGGAGGTTATATTCACGACATTCATGTTGTAAATGATACAGCGTATTGTAATTCTGGCGGATCAAGTGATTTGTATATCATTGATTTTACGGACCCTGAAAATCCTGAAACCATTGGGTCTTTGGATAGTTATACGGGAAGCGGTTACAATCATAGTGGTTGGTTGACAGAAGACGGCGAACATTATGTTTTCTGTGATGAGACACAGGGGCGAAAAGTGAAAATCATGGATGTTACGGATCCTGCTAATATTTCCAACGCAGATATTACTGATCAATTCTTTTCCAATCTTGTAAATGAGAGTGCAACAAATCCTGGAAGCCTGGCACACAATCCGTTTATTGTTGGAGACTTATGTTATGTAGCTTATTATGATGATGGTGTTCAGGTTTTTGATATTTCAGATCCGAATAATGTAGTGAAAGATAGTTACTATGATACGAATAATAATACCAACTATAGTGCAAATGATGGAGTATGGGGTGTCTATCCATTTTTCGATTCTGGAACCATCATCGCGTCGGATATACTAAATGGGCTTTATGTTTTAGAAAGAGTAGATGCACCTTTATTAGTAGAGTTATTAGAATTTAATGCAGTAAAAGATCAGAGTAATGTATCACTGACTTGGGCAACTGCATCTGAGCGAAATAGTGCATTTTTTGATGTGGAAAGAAGTGTAGATGGTCTAAACTTTTCTCCAATTGGAAAGGTCGATGCACATCAGAATAGCACCAACAGAATAGATTATGAAATGCTCGATGAAGCGCCATTAGCAGGGATTAATTACTATCGTTTAAAACAAGTTGATCTGGATGGTACGTTTCAATATTCGGATATTAAATCTGTTAAGTTTCAGGAAAATGTTGTAACGATTGCTCCTACACTATTGTCGATAGGGCAGCCTATAAATTTAATTTTAGATCAGCCAATTGATGAACTTACTATTGATATTTTAGCTACAAATGGTCAACATATAAAAACGCATCAATTCAATAATGCGGATCAGGGAACGACAGCGATTTCTACAATTGGAATGCAAAACGGTCTTTATATTCTCAGAATTCAATATGATGAAACTACATTTAGCCAAAAAGTAATGATTGCGAAATAAATAATTTTCTTTTTTTCGAAAGAAAAAATCTAACAAAGCTTCCGAAGTGACGTTTACTTCGGAGGCTTTTGTTTATTTTTACAGTAATATATATTTTAAAATTTGGCCGCAGAAAAATTTTAAACTCATGAAAAAGATAATTACACTCGGACTTTGCTCAATTCTTGGACTATTCATGCTCATGGCCTGGACTTTTGTTGAAGATACTCCATGGCAAGACAAAGTTTCTCCTGTCTTATTAGAAAAGGCAAGTCAATCAGGAAATGTTGATTTCATGCTAATGCTAAACCAGAAAGCAGATATTTCTGCTGCAAAACAGTTTAGCACAAAAGACGAAAAAGCCTGGTATGTGTATACGCAACTTAAGAATACTGCCGAAGCTTCTCAAGTTGGTATCATTAGTCTATTAAACGAAAAAAGAGTTTCCTATCGCGCTTTCTATATTATCAATGCTGTGCAAGTAGTAGGTGATCTGGATTTGATCCGAACGCTTGCTGAAAGAAGTGACGTCGCTAAAATAATGGACAATCCAACCATGAAACTTAACGCTATTGCCGAACAGGACTTTGCTTCTCCAAGAACACCAGAAGCCGTTGAATGGGGAGTCGATATGATTAATGCAAATGATGTATGGGATTTAGGGTATACCGGACAAGGCGTGGTAGTAGGAGGTGCAGATACCGGATACGAATGGTTTCATTCTGCAATTAAAAATAAATACAGAGGATGGGATGGTACTAATGAAGATCACAACTATAACTGGCATGATGCAATTCATGAAATAAGTCCTTTACATGAAGATTCTATTGTTGATCCAAGTAACAATCCTTGCGGATTAAATACAACAGTTCCTTGCGATGATCATAATCACGGTACACATACGATGGGCACTATGGTCGGAGACGATGGTGGAGATAATCAGATAGGTGTTGCTCCCGGAGCAAAATGGGTAGCATGTCGAAATATGGAAAGAGGCTATGGATCACCATCAACTTATATGGAATGTTTTGAATGGTTTATGGCTCCTACAGATATAAATAATGAAAATGCAGATCCATCAAAAGCACCGCATGTGATCAATAATTCATGGGCCTGCCCGGAGATGGAAGGTTGTACGCCAGATAACTGGTCATTTATGGAAGCAGCAGTAAACAATTTGAAAACTTCAGGTGTGGTGGTCGTTGCATCTGCCGGAAATAGTGGATCACAAGGATGTGGTTCTATAAATACTCCAGCAGCTATGTTTGAAAATAGTTTTACTATTGGGTCTACCAGATCGAATGATACACTTTCTAATTTTAGTAGCCGAGGCCCGGTGATGGTGGATAGTTCTTTTCGGATGAAGCCAAATGTATCTGCACCTGGTAGCCAGGTTCGTTCCTGTATTCGAGATGAAGGCTATGCTAATTTTAGTGGAACAAGTATGGCAGGACCTCATGTTGCTGGCTTAGTAGCGCTTTTAATTTCAGCAGATCCAAACCTTGCAGGTAATGTAGAAGAGATTGAAAATATTATTGAGTTGACTGCTGTGCCTAAAACATCAGATGAAGATTGTGGCGGAGATAATACTATGAATATTCCAAATAATAAATACGGTTTTGGAAGAGTGGATGCATTAGCAGCTGTTAACTATGCACTCCAGGCTAGTAGTGTAACTGGGATTAATAATGAAACAATAATTCGAGCTTTTCCGAATCCTGTAGATGAGACGGTTCAGTTTGAAATGCAAAATGTCCAAGGACGCGCTATTCTTGAAATTTATAATGCGGCGGGACAAATGTTGATCAGTCGAAACTTAGAAATTTTAGATTCTTATCAAATGGAATATGTATCCATGGCTGGTTTAGCACATGGGGTTTATTTTTATAAAATCACTGGAGAAAATTCCAGCTTCGGCGGCAAACTTATCAAAAAGTAATTTTTGTAAAATTACCATTACCTTTGCTCCGGATTCAGGATAACCTGCAATTGTCACTGAAAATAGTAAACATGCCTTTACACAATCGTGTCAACAACGACGAGCTAAAACGTCGTATGTTAGAAAGTAATGAAAAGCGGGTCACGCTTTCTTTTTACCAGTATGCGAATATTGAAAATGTTCCAATGTTTCGAAACGAGCTTTATCGTCTGTTAGATGAGGTTAAAGTATATGGTCGAATCTATGTAGCCAGCGAAGGAATCAATGGACAGATATCTGTCCCTGAAGAACATTTCGAAGCTTTTAAAACACAGCTATATTCTATTCCATTTTTGAATGGTGTTCGCCTCAATATTGCTATTGAAGATGATGGTAAATCTTTTTATAAACTAAAAATCAAAATTCGTAAAAAAATCGTTGCGGATGGCTTGGATGATGATTCTTTTGATGTAACAAAAAGAGGAAAACATCTTTCTGCGAAAGAGTATAATGATTTGACGAATCATCCAGATACGTTGGTTGTTGATATGCGCAATCATTATGAAAGCGAGGTTGGTTATTTTGAGGATGCGATTCGACCAGATGTTGAAACGTTTAGAGATGCATTGCCGATCGTCGAAGACATGCTGGAAAGCGATAAGGATAAAAGTATAGTTATGTATTGTACCGGCGGAATTCGATGCGAAAAAGCAAGCGCCTATTATTTGCATAAAGGCTTTGAAAATGTGTATATGGTTGATGGTGGAATTATAGAGTATGCTCGTCAATGTGAAGAACAAGGATTGCCAAATAAATTTATTGGAAAAAATTTCGTGTTTGATGAGCGCATGGGAGAACGAATTAGCAAAGAAATTGTCTCCAAATGTCATCAATGTGAAGACTTAGCTGATACACACGTCAATTGTGCGAATGACGCCTGCCATATTTTATTCATTCAATGTACCAGCTGTGGAGCGAAAATGGATGGATGTTGCTCTACGAAATGCCAGAATTTTATCAAACTCCCAGAAGAAGAACAAGTTGAACGACGCAAAACAGAAGAATTTAACGGAACCAAGTTTGGAAAAGGACGTTATAAAGCGCACCGGAAGGATCATGAATTAGAATAAAACCTTGTTTAGAATAATTACATTTTCTTACCTAAGGAAATCAAAAAATACCTAATTTGGGTGTCTAACTTTTTTAAATGGCAAAACCGAAGAAATCCAGAAAAAAAACGACAGGAAAAGCAATGCCCAAGCCAAAAGCTGAGGTAGGGAAAGTTGCGATCCCTGACTTTTTTAAGAATACACGATTGCATAGTCTTTTGATTATGCTACTGAGTTTGCTTTTGTATGTCAATACTTTGCAGCATGACTATACGCAAGATGATGCGATTGTTATTTATGACAATATGTTTACGACCAAAGGCGTCAAAGGGATTCCTGGGATTTTAAAATATGATACGTTTTACGGTTTCTTTAAAGAAGAAGGGAAAGCGAATTTGGTGACAGGAGGTCGGTATCGGCCTTTTACACTTATTATGTATGCCCTCGAAGTTCAGCTTTTCGCAGAAGCCAAGAAGGATGCAAATGGAAAGGTCCTTAAAGATAAAGATGGACATACTATTTATGATCCGAAAGGTGAGGAGGAGACCTCTAATGCAGTGAAATTTGTTGGACATTTGGTGAATGTGTTATTATATGGCTTTACAGGAGTCATGTTGTATTTATTATTGCTTCAGCTAATCGGTCCTAAACGGAATACTGTTTTTGCGAATTTTGTTCCCTTGCTAACTGCCTTGCTTTTTATTGCACATCCGATTCATACAGAAGCCGTTGCTAATATCAAAGGACGGGATGAGATAGTTGCTTTATTAGGTAGTCTGGCCGCAGCCTATTTTATTATTAAAGCTTATCGCAAAGATTCATACTTTAGCATTCCAGCAATGCTTTGTTTTTTTGTGGCTTTGATGTCAAAAGAAAATGCCATCACATTTATAGGCGCAGTTCCGCTAATGCTTTATATTTTTACAAAAGCAAAAGCACCGCAAATATTGACACTTACCCTAATGTTGATTATTCCTACGTTTATCTTTTTGCTGATTCGATTTATGGTTTTGCCAAACTCCGGTTTAGGAGAAGTCTCCATGGAATTGATGAACAATCCTTATCTGAAAATCGAAGAAGGCAGATGGGTAAAGTTTACAACGGGTGAACGGCTGGCGACGATTATGCACACCTTGGGGCAGTATATCAAACTATTAATTTTTCCACATCCTTTGACACACGATTATTATCCTCGACACATCAATATGATGACCTGGGGGAATTGGCAAGTACTATTAAGTCTCTTTGCGCATATAGCATTATTTGTCTACGGGATTATTGGGTTGTTTAAAAAAGATAAACTGAGTTTTGGTATCCTTTACTATTTCGGAACCTTATTTATCGTTTCAAATATTCTTTTTCCAGTTGGCACAAATATGTCAGAACGGTTTTTATTTATGCCATCCGTAGGATTCTGTTTTATCGTTGCTCTTCTGCTATATCGACTGGCTAAGGTAATGGACAAAGAGAAAAATATTGCATTTAAAAAAGCAATGCCTCTGCTTATTGTTGGGTTTGTTATCGTTGGAGCCTTTAGTTTGAAAACGATTTTTAGAAATCCGGTTTGGAAAAATAACTTTACCCTTTTTACAACAGATGTGAACGTTTCTAAGAATAGTGCAAAACTCCAAAATGCAGTTGGTGGAGATATGATCCGAAAGTATAGTAAGAGTCAGGATGAAAACGAGAGAATTCAAAAGTTGACAGAAGCCAGCCAGCATCTTCAAGCAGCATTAAAGATTCATCCGACCTACAAAAATAGTTACCTTCAGTTAGGAAACTGTTATAATTATTTAAAACAATACGAGCAATCTATCGCAAGTTATCAAAAAGTGCTTTCGATGGATCCGAATGATGATAATGCGCTCAATAATCTTGGAATAACATATAGAGATGCAGGACGTTATTATGGGGAAGAAAAGAATGATTTAAAAACCGCATTAAATTATCTGGAAAAAGCTTATCAATCAAATCCTAACGAATATGAAACACTTCGTTTATTAGGCGTAGCGTACGGTGTGTCGGGACAAAATGATAAAGCAATTTCTTTTTTTACAAAAGCGCTGGCCTTAAATCCTGATAATGCAGACGCCATGTGGAATTTAGCCAACTCCTATTTTTATAGTGGAAATCAGGCGAAAGCTGAGGAGCTGCGCCAAAAAGCAAAAGCAATCGATCCGGAAGTTGGAAATAGAAATAATAAGTAAAAGAAATAAGCGATCAACCGTAAGCAAGTTAAATCCTGTTTACGAAATAAATAAGACCTATGTACATTAAAATGAAACTACTATTAATCATTTCCTTAGCCTTTCTTTCCATAAGTGCTAAGAATCCTGAACCTACACTTTCGAAAGCCGAACTTGCTGAAAAGGAATGGGTGGACAAGATGTTTAATGCCATGACGGAGCAAGAACGAATTGCTCAGTTAATGATGATTCGAGCACACTCTGATAAAGGCCCTTCCCATATTGCAAAGATTGAAGGCTTAATTAAAAAACACCAGATTGGAGGATTGTGTTTTTTTCAGGGCACACCAGAAAAAGAAGTGGAGCTAACGAATCGCTATCAAGCATTGAC
>CAYXQH010000107.1:0-12747 GCA_964467425.1 uncultured Saprospiraceae bacterium | reverse complement strand
TGTGGTTATGTGGTTATGTGGTTATGTGGTTATGTAAGTTCTTTTCTTTTAAGAATTTTTCTAAGATAATTTTAAATATTTTAAACCTTCCAATATTTAACTCCTGTTAAATAATTGCTAAAGACATATATTCTATAGACAAGGACGTTTTGTTTTCGTAATTTAATATGGAATTAATTTTAAACTATTTAAAATATTAAAGCTTATGAAAAATGTCCTGCTGGTTGCAGTAGCAACCTTACTATCCTGTTCGTTATTCTCTCAAAATCTTCCCGTTCCTACAAAATGGAAAATCAAAAAACTTGGTGTTTCCTTTGGTACTGATTTGGATATGATTCGAGGAATTGATTTTGATTACATGATGCAAACTGCAAAAGGTGTAGACCAAAGTCGATTCAATAATGTCGTATTTCAAGAGGATATGGTTGCGGGGGTTTGCGAAAATCCTAACATTCGATTGATGGCTGCATTGGAAGTTCCAGGCCTTAAAAACGTTGAACTTAACTTTGCCTTAAATGGTGTCTTCAATCGGTATGACGGTGTTTTCTATCATGCGGATGAGGTTCAATATGCCATCAACAATAATGAATTCGAGTATGTTTCTGTCAATACTATGACGACTGAATTAGGATTAGAAAGTTCGATTACCAGGCGTTTTTCAGTTTTAAATTTTCTAAATTTTTATGTGGGCGTTGGTACAAACCTTGGTTACACCTTTAGTGGTGATATGACGATCAATGGAAATCAATGGAAAACCCTTCAACAAAATCTAAATCGACCAAATACCGATATCGTATCTGGAAATACCTATTCTGATTATGTATTTGAAAGCTATGATGCAAAAGATGCTTTCCATCAACGTGCATTTACCCATTTAGGATTTGGAATCTTACTTTTCAAACGATTAGAATTGGGTATTGATTCTAGATGCGGTATAGGTTATCGAGCCGTAATTGATGCACCAACTAAAAAAACAAATTTAAATTCAATCGCCCTTTCAGCTCGATGGGTTTTAAAATAGCTTAGAGTATGTTTAAACGCTTAGCATAATTCTAAAGATTTTAACGAAAGAAGGAATAATACGATGGTTTATTCCTTCTTTCTTTTTTTATTTGTTAGCTCATTATATCTTTGTAGTATGTCATATGCTAATCACGATATGAGCGATACAATTGTTGCGCTAGCCACTCCGGCAGGAATTGGAGCTATTGGTGTTATCCGACTTTCTGGTCCGAAAGCCATAAATATCGTTGATCAGGTCTTTCCTGGTAAAAATCTTGAGGAACAAGCATCGCATACGATACACCTCGGCACTATTCGGGATGAAGATGTCATTATTGATGAAGTTTTGGTTTCACTTTTCATCGCTCCGAAATCTTATACCAAAGAAAATGTGGTTGAAATTAGTTGTCATGGCTCTACTTATATCATCCAGCAATTGATTCAGCTTTTTATAAAAAAGGGTGCGCGGATGGCGAACCCCGGAGAATTTACCTTGCGGGCATTCTTAAACGGGCAAATGGATTTATCACAGGCAGAAGCCGTCGCTGATTTAATCGCCTCTACTTCTGCATCATCGCATTCGCTTGCGATGCAACAAATGCGGGGTGGTTTTTCGGAAGAGATTAAAAACCTCCGACAACAGCTGATTAATTTTGCAAGCTTGATCGAATTAGAACTAGACTTTAGTGAAGAAGACGTAGAGTTTGCCAATCGGGATGAACTAAAAAAACTCATTCAAAAAATTCAATCGTTGATCAAAGCGCTCATAGATTCCTTCCATTTAGGTAATGTGATAAAAAGCGGTGTAAGCACAGTTATAGCCGGACGGCCTAATGCTGGTAAGTCTACCCTACTCAATGCTTTACTCAATGAAGAACGTGCCATCGTTTCCTCCATTGCTGGAACAACGCGAGATACGGTAGAGGAAAGTCTGAATATCAAAGGCATTCAATTTCGATTGATTGATACCGCAGGTATTCGAAAAGCACAAGATCAAATCGAACAAGAGGGTGTAGAACGAACCATGGAAAAAATTTCTCAGTCTACTGTGGTCATTTATGTCTTTGATGTCATCGAATCCAGTCCGAAAGATCTTTGGGAAGATGTCAGTCGTTTTTTACAAGGAAGCAAAGCCATTACTGCAAATAGTAAACGTATCTTTATCGCCAATAAAATGGATCTCAATCCATATACTAAACCAGAGGATTATTATAAAATTGGGCTTATCTCAAAATCCAACCTCATCCCTGTCTCTGCAAAAAATCAAATGAATATCGAATTTTTAAAAGAGACCCTTTATACTACCGTCATCGATAATCCAGCATTAATGGATCAAACCATCGTGACAAATACGCGTCACTTTGATGCCCTGAACAAGGCCAATGAAAGTCTGGATGCCGTTCTAAATGGTATGCACTCCGGTGTCACCTCCGATTTTATTGCGCTGGACATTCGCCAGGCTTTACATCATTTGGGAACTATTACTGGTGAGATTTCTACGGATGACTTGTTGGGGAATATTTTTAGTAATTTTTGTATTGGGAAGTAATCCCCCACCCTCGCTACAAACCCCATCATTCTCCCTTCTTTTCCACCAATTTATTCCCAAACACTCTAATTTTACCTTAGAATTAGTCGAATATCCCCCCTATTCCGCTTCGTTAGCTCTAAAAATTTCGTACTAAAAAATGGATATTCTACATCAAAATATACCTGTTTTATCCATTTTTAACATATTTTGGTTTGATGTCGGTTATTTTTTGCCGTATTTGAATTCGGAAACAGTGCAGTTTGACACATTTGAAAAACACCTTAAAACTAACGATCATGAATACACTCACTTATGACCCTTCCATGTTTTCGGAGCAATTCAAAAAGTTTTACCACTCTAGCCTATTCATCAGAATTATCATTTACTGTTTCGTGGCTATTGTTTTCTTTATTGATATCAAGAACAAGCAACTGAATGGAAATCAAGCCCTGCTTTTGAGTCTATTTTGTACTGTAGGAGCAATGGTCGTCGTGCTCATTAATCTAAAAGTTCTGGTCAGTTTTTTTATGACGAAACTGATATTGAAAAAAAAGCCTGTCCTTACTTTTCTACCGAAAGGTATTTCCACTTATTTCGTTTTATACTTTTTCATAATAGTATTTTTTGTTTGGGCTAGTACGACGTTTCTAGAATTACTAGCTTATAAAACAAACTTGCTTCAAAGCGGTGAGCGTTTTCCATATATTCTGACCATCACTATTTACGGAGGCATTTGTTTGATTACAACCGGACTTCTAAAACTCGAAAATCAGGAATCATACATTGGCTGGTTGATTGGAAAGTTTTTGGATAAAGCTGTTGAAAAAGCGCAGGCCCAGGCAATGCCTTCCGAATTAGAAATTCATTTGGACCGAATCGTAATTGGGACACAATCTATTCGACATTATATTCGCTTCAAAGATATCTTATACATTGAAGCAGATGGCAATCAGCAAAAAATTCATGTAACGAATAGTCCAACAGTGTATGCAGATAAAAGCATGAATGAGCTGGAACAACAATTGCCAAAAGATCATTTCATTAGAATCCATCGACAGTATATCATTCCTAAACAAAGGGTTCGAAAAAAAGACAGAAAAAAATTGATCTTATTGGATGATAAAAACCAATCTTATAAAATTCCAATTGGAGGTGATACCTTTACCGAGGCAATTGACAAAGATGACTACCTCGGTTTCTAACAAATTAATATTCTAAAATAATTTATTTAAACTGTTCGACTGAAGAACGTTTCATCTTAAGGAGTACTAAATCTTTTTGTAGACCAAAAGATTAGCAGCTCCTATATTCCGACTAAGTACTTAGCATTTTTTAATAGGCACCTATGGTGCCCTGTCAGGCATTTGCCTAAATTAATCTTTTTAAAATCTTAAAAACATGAAAAAAACATTGTTAAAATCAACGAGTTTACTGATGATTATTGCAGTAATAATTTTATCCATTAGCTCTTGTGTTACGATTGTTGTATTTAATGCACCGGATTCTGCACAAGCAGGTGAAATAATTCCTATAAGTCTAAAACTCAAAAGGGATCAAGGCTCCTATGGAACAACTGGCTCTAGCAACTATACGCTATTTTTTTATTTGTCGACTGACCGATACTATAATTCGGAAGACATCGAGTTATTAAACCATCAAGGTGACGGCTTAAATATTAATGGTGATTTAAATGTAAGCCTTGATTTGCAAATCCCTACTAACCTTTTATCTGGTGAGTATTATCTTATTGCTATCTCTGATGATGGGCATAGTTCAATTCCTGATATTTATGCATTTGAAGAAGCAGAAGCAGCAAACGTTGTTTATAAAAGAATCACCATTAATGGGACTCAAAGTAGTTTGTCAGATTTAGTGATTGACAACACGTATTTTTATTCGCAATTAGGATATAATGTGGGCAATTATTATACTCGGACATCAATTTTACCCGGAGGTACTATTAATATGAATGCTTCTATAAAAAATTTGGGCGGTTCAGCATCAGGAGCTTGCCAAGGGAGCCTATACTTTTCAACGAATTCCACACTTTCATCAGGAGATATTCTAATTCAAAATTTTGATATTCCAAGTATACAAAGTCAGGAAAGAGAAGAATTAATCTTATCTGTCACCTTACCCAATGACAATGAATTGTATATTCCTGGTTATACCTCGTATCTGATTTTCAAAATTGATGCTCAGGGAATTGTTCCAGAATATAGCGAAACCAATAACATAATCACCAAAGCAATTAGTACACCTTCTCGAAATGCTATTCCAATTTCAGCAGATCTCCCTATAATTGTTCATGCTGGCTCACCATTCAATTCAGAAGTAAGGGTACTCAACAATGCTTTTGTTACCGACAATGCTTATTTACAAGGATACCTTTCTGAAGATGAAAACTTCTCTAATCAAGATATCTTTTTATTTTCAACAAGCATTCCAGACATTGGTGTAAATGCAGGATCTATGGTATTCGATTATACCGGGCCAATCACTATTCCTGACGATATTGAAACAGGTGAATATTATTTAATCTTTAGAACGAGTCAGGGTATTTATGATCAAAATAGTTTAGCGATTCGATTGCTAGTCTTAAACTACAACAACTTTACTGATCCTTGCGATGTTGCAGATCAATATTTAATACAAGAAGAAAAAGAATTACTTTTCAATAAAAATTCATCTCAACAAGAAGAAAAAAAGTTTGAAAAACCTGAGCTCCTCGTTTATCCAAATCCTGCAAGTGATTATATTAATCTGAGTCTGGAAAACAAGAAGGAAGTAAATAACGTTGATTTAGAATTATTCTCCGCTGATGGAAAATTGCTACACTATTTTTCAATCGATCATTTATCAGCAGGTAAGTTCGAACAGCAAATTCCTATTCAAAAATTAGAACCAGGAACGTATTTTATTTCAATACTCCTCGATGGAGAAATTTTTCAAGAACAATTCATCAAGCAATCAGGGAGATAATTCAGGTTTATTTATTTAAAATATTTTAAAAAATGTCACTACATAATTAATTTATGTGGTGGCATTTCTAAACTCAAAAACCACTCGGTTCCGCTTCTGAAATTACTAACGGAATAATTTTTCGGATGGCTCTTTGCTGTTCGCGACTTAATGCTTCAAAGTCTTTATTAAATTGCTTTCTCGCTTCTGCATCCCAAAGCTCATTATAGGCACCTTTTAGTTCGTTATACACATTGAGGTAACTTTTATAGGGTGTTGTTCGCTTATTTTGCAAAGAAACGATTGCCTCATCAGGTCGAGTGGCAAAGTTTTCTTTTCCTTGTGGATTGGCTATAAATTCTTTTACGAGTTCCCGAATATTTTCTAAAGCTACTTTTTCATCTCGGATGATTGCTTCCCCTTTTTCATTAACTACAACCTTTAAAATATTTCGCTCCTTTACTTTTAACAAAGCTTCTGAAGCACGCTCCTCCGAACTCCAAGGTGGAAGCTTTACGGTAATTCCTTTGTCTTCAACGATAGTGGTGGTTACAAAATAAAAGATCGCACCTGTAAACATTAAAACTAAAACACCTAGTAATAAAATCTTTTTCATAATCAGTATTAAGCCATGAAAATTGATACATTATCTTTTGGTTTGCAAACTTAAGCAGTTTACAAAAATTAAATATTTTTTAAATCCGTTTATTCTAACTCAACCCTTTCTTCCGCTTTTTAAGCGGAATTCAAAAGAGAAGGGTTAGGGATGAGTTTTGTGCATTACGAAATGAAATTAAATGATTCTTAAGAACCTAATATTTAATTTCGGAAACTAACTACTTAGCAAATGAAACCTAACAAATTAACGCTTTTGATAAAACTTACTAAATACTAAAAACAAAACGCCACTCAACAACCAGGCAGGTAAAGTCAAAAAGGATAAAAATACACCATAAAAATGGGAGATGCTATAGAATATTGCAAAGCTCAATCCCCAGGCGAGCAAGACTGCCCAATTGAATGTGATACGTGCCTGTTCTGCATAGTTCTTTTGAATGCCGGTCTGTTTCCAAAAGAAATGTTCAAAAACAATGACGGCTCCGACGGGTGCCAATATAAATCCATACAATGCTACAAAGCCTAAAAGCTTCATCGCAAAGGCTGGAAAAATTCCGGCGATGGTTGCAATCGTACCGGCAAGTATCGTCATCCAGAAGGTCGATGCTTTTGGAAAAATTGCCTGAAAGGCTAAACCAGCTCTGTAAATTGTTGGATTAGCTGTTGTCCAGCCAGCAAGAATTACGGCTAGTATTCCGAAGATCCCAATGGCATTATAAGCTAATGGCCCAGGTGCGACAGGCGGCGCTTCCCCATTTGCCAAAAAGGCTTCTGCTTCTCCCGTTTTTAAATAGACGGCATATAAAAGTGCTGCTGCAATCCAGGCGATATAATGACCGATGTACATCCCTGCTGCGGTCATCCAACCTGCACTTGCTTTTTTCGCATATCGAAAGACGGTAAGATCCGACATCCCGATATGCATTGCCGCATTACAAAACCAGGACCACAACATAACATGCCAAAAAGTATATTTGATTTGTCCTGGAAAAGGGGTAGAACCTTCGCCCCAGATATTCCAAAAATCTGAAAAACTACCGACGCCTAATTGTCCTAAGGCTACAATCCCGCAAGCTAAAAATGCTAAGACAATAAAAGGCGACATCCAGTTAGCCGCTTTGGAAACGGTCGAATAACCTTTTGCAGCTACCCAGGCAATGACAGCACCCACCAGAATTACGATGATCACCCAGGTCAAACTATTGGGCATGGTGTCCGTTAGTTTTGGCATTTCCATCTCGAAGGGAATGCCGACCGCAGTTGCTGAAACCGTAATCATCGCTCCTGCTAAAAAGCAAAAGAGAATTCCATTGGCCAGATTATAAAAAGTAACCAGGTTTTTTCCGCAGATTTTTTCTAATTGATAATAGAGCGTCAATCTGTTTTTCACAGCAATTTCTGCCGTCAAAAATCGCCAACTTAAAACGGCCAATAAGTTTCCGACTAATAAACCTACAATTAAATCAAAAGCGCTCACTCCAGTCGCTAGAAAAAGAGGGCCGATCATAAATTCCGTTCCGGCAGCATGCTCGCCTGCGTACATACCTAAAAAGCTTTTCCAGGATCGTAATTTACTTTCCGGAACTCTTTGGCGTTCGTATTCTTCGACGCTTACTGTTTGTTTTTTTTCCTTGCTCATGATTTGGTTTTTTTATTTCAAAGTCCAAAAGCGATATAATTATCACTAGAAATTGTCCCAAGCTTTCCACCACCGCAGGCAATGACTACATATTGCTTTCCATTCCATTCGTA
Source organism: uncultured Saprospiraceae bacterium (assembly GCA_964467425.1). GTDB lineage: Bacteria > Bacteroidota > Bacteroidia > Chitinophagales > Saprospiraceae > JAHDHW01. Next base: position 4,883 of record CAYXQH010000107.1, on the reverse strand, counting down.
GATCGCTGGTGTTGCAAAACCCGGTGCCGGTAATTTGTATTTCCAAAGTAACGCTCCTGTCTTTTTATCGAAAGCTCTGAAATAACCGTCCATTGCTGCTGCAATAAATAGTAATCCTCCAGCTGTTACAACCGGACCTCCATAATTTTCAGCACCAGTATCCGTAACCCCTTTTTCTAAAAGTTTCGGATGATCTCCAAAAGGAATTTTCCAGGCAATCGATGCATCTTTCATATTGATAGCATTCAGTGTTCCCCAGGGTGGCGAAATTGCTGGCAGTCCTTCTTTCGTCAAAAATTTAGTATAACCTTCCATTTTATAAGGGACATGATTAAGGCTATCTTCCCGACTCACTGCGATGGCTAATTCTTTGTCGTAGTTTTCTGTTTCTTCCAAAAGGAAAGTCGCCAATGCATTTTTTTCTACAGTAGATAATTGATTAAAAGCAGGCATCATCCGGCGTCCGGTTTTAAATAAAGTCAACAATTCTGCTTTGGTAGATTTTGTTTTTATATCGACAATGGAAGGATTGTTTCCAGTTCCTTTAAAGTTTTTTCCATGACAGGTTTGACAATACGTTTGATACAATCGACTTCCTGCTACTTTATAATTTTCTGTCCGAGCTACAGGCATGGGATTTTCCAGCATCTTCATAATCCAAGCCATCTCATTGGTATTGAGATAAAGCATATCCGTCTCCGGATCAAAAGCGGCACCACCCCATTCTGCACCTCCGTCATACCCTGGAAAAATAATCGTCGCTTGTTTGGATGGTGGTAAAAAGGGACTGCCATTCCGCATTTTGGAAAGCTCTTGCTTTAATCTTTCTTGCTCTGTTGCACTAACAAATGGGTTAATATCTTCACTTCCGATTTTTTGTCTTGAAAATGGTGCAGGACGTAAAGGCAAAGGTTGTGTAGGAGAAGGTTTTTCACCGATCAAATCAGAGGTCGTTTCTACTGGCGTTTCTTTAACTGGAAATACAGGTTTACCCGTTTCTCGATCGAAAACATATAGAAGTCCGTTCTTGGTTGGCTGCATAACAACATCTATCGGTCTACCGTCCTGTTCAATCGTACCGAGCGTTGGAGGGGTTGGTAAATCTTTATCCCAGAGATCATGATGTAGAAACTGAAAATGCCAGATTCGTTTGCCTGTTGAAGCATCCAATGCCAATAAGCAATTCGCAAAGAGGTTATCCCCTAATCTTTTTCCACCATAAAAGTCATACGCAGCAGAACCTGTAGGCGCATAAAGAATCCCTCGTTTTTCATCCAATGCAAATCCGCTCCATACATTTGCACCTCCTATAAACTCATAAGCATTAGGATTCTCCCAGGTCTCATAGCCTTCTTCTCCAGGTTGTGGAATCGTATGAAATATCCACTCCATTTTTCCGGTACGAGTATCATAGGCTCTGATATGTCCCGGAGCTGAAGGTGGTGCTTCATCGACCCTTGTTCCTAAAATCAATAAGTCATTATAGATCATTCCGGGCGAGGTATTGACTACAAACAAATTGGTAACATCCCGACCTAGTCCATCATGCAAGTCTATATAGCCATCCGTTCCAAAGGTTTTAATTGGCTTTCCTGTTTTTGCATCGATAGCATAGGTTTTTGAGCCTGCTGTAAAAAAAATGCGTTCTTCTTTTTCATCCGACCAATAGGCAATCCCACGGCTATTGACCATAATATGAAAAACTATATTATTCTCATTATTGGATACCAGGTTCGGGTCAAATTTCCATAACTCCTCTCCTGTCCCGGCATGAATAGCAAATAATTTCATCGCTGGATTTACGCCATAAAGTTTGTCTCCTATAATTATCGGATTGCATTGAATTTGTGAGTAAGAGGCAATATTTACATCGCCACTTTTATAAGTCCAGACTGGTTTTAACTGAGTTACATTTTGCGTATTAATTTCTGTTAAGGAGGAGTAATGAAGCATATCTGGGGTGCCATGGTAATTGCGCCAGGATCGGTAATCATTTGTGTTGGGAGATTCATTTTTATTACAGGAAACAGTTCCAATGATAAGTAACAACAAGATGATATGGTTCCATTTTTTTTTCATTATATCTTTTTTTGACACGGAGTCTCACAGAGGTATTCACGGAGTCTCACGGATTTTTTGACCTGCTTATAATTATAGCTGCACCAAGGGCAGAGCCGATTGGGGACTGCGCAATTTGGATTTCATAAGATGGATATTCTTGACCTAATATTTTGATAAAAAGGTCATTTTCTGAAAATCCACCATCAATATATATTTTCTTTAGGTCTACTTGACCAATTACCTTATTTATTTTAGAAAACTGAAACTGCATCAATTCCCACATTAAGCGATGATAGGCTTCTTCAAACGTTTCGAAGACTTGCCAGTTTGCTTCTTTTGGATTTCCTTCATCTAAGCCGATACTTTCTAATTGGAACAGACGTGCCTTTTCATTTTTGATTTTATTTAAAATTACAGTATCCAATTTTATTTGCTGATGATAAAATTTTTCTTTTTTAAAAAATCGACAAAGATATTTTAATTGAAGCTGATGTTCATTCCCTAAAAATAAGCGTGCAGCTTTGACAGCTTTTCCATCTACCCGCATATAGTTTAAACAATCATTTTGTAAATCATCTGCAGATAGCAATTCCTGGTTAAAAGGATTTAAAGCGATGTTCCAGGTTCCTGTTGATAATAATAGAAAAGGATTTTCATCTGCCTGAATATAGGGCAATAAAGCCGCTGAACTATCATGAATCCCGATTCCTATTTTAATTTCATGCCCTTTGTAGTTCACCAAATGACTCGTAGTCGTTTCCGCAATTGGAGGAAGTTGTTGATCTAGTTGTTCTTCAAATACCCAATCGTGATAATCCTTTTTTTCATAATTCCAAAGACTCGTATGGCATCCGAGACTCGTATATTCGCTCACTGGTATTCCCGTAAATAATAAAGGCAGGTATTGTGGAAAATGAAAGGACCACTTGATTTGTTGAAAAATTTCTGGACGTTTATATTTCAACCAATACAACTGAAAACCGGTATTCAACATTCCTGAAGGAGGGGAAGCTGTTTCTTGAGCTATACGTTCTACCAATCCATATTTTTTATAAAAATGCTCCAACACATCCTCGGGATACGGTTTTAAATAATTGTACAGCGGTGTTAGTACTTTTCCCATTGCATCAACATGAACCATTGTTGCTCCATAGGTCGAAAAATTCAGCTGGGTAATATTGAAAGAAGTTGAACTTAGGACATTTGAAAAAACCGTTTCCATCCAATGCAGAATAGCCGAAAGATCATCTGTTGGAAAACCATCCTCATCTTCTATCTCCTCTATCTGAATCGATTCTTGAAAAACGACTTGAAAAGCTTCATCAAAGACAAAGAATTTTTTGTTCGTTTTTCCGATATCAAATATGGCGGTGTGTTGCATATCAAAGTCCTGTTGCAATGGTTTTATTTCCACGTTCTTGAATCAACTGCGCTCTTATGTTTAAACTTCTAAAAAGCAGCATTGGATCAACAGCTGCGCCTGCCTCCATCCTTGCTCTAGCCAATAAAGGTCGAACATCCGTTCGATAAGCATTTTGTAAAATATCCTGCGCTCTGGCTACATCGTTTTGTTCTTGTGCTTCTCCCAATGCTTTTCTATCAATCAATAAAGCCTGGGCATAAGCGATACGAATCGCTTCCAAGCTTTGAATTAAATCTTCTAAAGGATCTTTTACATTATGGCTCGCATCAATCATCCATGCTAAATCAAGTTCGGGCTTAGCTGCCATTCCCTCCACCAATTCATTAAAGATCAAAAACAATTGATAAGGTTTGATACTTCCAACTGTCAAATCATCATCGCCGAATTTACTGTCATTAAAATGAAAACCTCCGAGTTTGTTTTTCCATAAAAGGGTAGATACGATTTGTTCGATATTTGTATTTGGAAGGTGATGTCCAAGATCAACCAGACAGGAAGCTTTATCGCCACATTCTTTTGCCAGCAGATAAGACGTCCCCCAATCCTGCACGACCATACTATAAAAATTGGGTTCGTAAGGTTTGTATTCGATAAACATTTTCCAGTCCGATTTCAAATGTTTATATATTTCCTGAAGGCTATCAGCAGTACGTTGAAGTGCTTGACTAAAATTCGATTGGCCGGGAAAGGAGGTGCCATCTGCCAACCAAACTGTAATGCTTTTACTTCCTAAACGTTCTCCGTATTTGATGACTTCTATGTTATGTTCAATGGCTTGTGCTCGAGTTGCTTTTGAGGTATGGCAAAGTGATCCAAATTTATAGCTATGCTGCTGGTTCGCTTGATCCTGAAAGGTGTTTGAATTTACGGCGTCAAAAATGATCCCGTGTTGAGCAGCTTGCTCTTTGGTGGCTTCCGGGTCTTTTGGAATATCCCAGGGAATGTGCAAGGAGATGGCGCCTGCAGATTTTGTCAAGGCATGTAAAATACCAACATCATCTATTTTTTGTTCGAGGTTAGCTGGCTCCCCTCCTATTGAAAATCGTCCAAATCGTGTACCTCCTGCCCCTAAAGCCCAGCTTGGAATAGCTACTTGAAAGTTTTTAATTTTTTTCAGAACAGTTTCAATATCGATTCCTTTTTTTTGGATTTGCTCCTGTAAAAAAAGAAATTGATCAGTATGTGTTTGTTGAACAGCTTGATTATGTTCTGCTATCTGCGTTGATGTGATCTTCATATCCAAAGAAGTTTCTTAACTTCTAAGGTAAAGAATTATGTAAGTAAAGTGCTTAGAGTATGTTTAAATTTCCATCAATCGGCTACAAGTAGTAAATTTTATCCTGCATTTCGTTAAAAAGCCTCGCCGATGCTACGGCATCGTCTGCGTTTTTTGCCTTAT
>CAYXQH010000106.1:0-12758 GCA_964467425.1 uncultured Saprospiraceae bacterium | reverse complement strand
GGTCGGCTCCTTTATTTTCAACTATTTTAATGCTCGGAATCCCAGCCTTGATTGCTGGTTGTAAAGAGATTATAATTTGTACGCCTTGTGATCAAAATTCCAATATCCATCCGGCTATCTTGTATACTGCTGACTTACTCGGCATCAAAAATATTTACAAAATAGGAGGCGCTCAAGCGATAGCCGCAATGGCTTATGGGACAGAAACGATTCCTAAAGTATATAAAGTTTTTGGACCAGGAAACCAATATGTGACAAAGGCAAAAGAGTTAATTCAACAATTAGGGATTTCAATTGATATGCCAGCCGGACCAAGTGAAGTATTGATAATCGCGGATCGGACTGGAGTTCCCGAATTCATTGCAGCTGATCTATTATCACAAGCGGAACATGGGCCAGATAGTCAGGTCATATTATTAAGTGATTCGGAAAGTATTTTAAAGCATTCCCTGATTGCTGTTTATAATCAATTAGAGAAATTACCTAGAAAGGAAATGGCCAGACAAGCACTTCTAAATAGCAAAGCTATCCTATTCGATAAGATCGACACCTGTATAAAATTTAGTAATGATTATGCACCGGAACATCTAATAATCGCCTCTGAAGACGCCATTCAATATGTAGATAAAATTATAAATGCAGGATCTGTTTTTTTAGGGAACTATAGTTGTGAAAGTGCAGGAGATTATGCGAGTGGGACGAATCATACTTTGCCAACCAATGGTTTCGCTAAAAGTTATAGTGGTGTTTCTTTAGATAGTTTTGTAAAGAAAATAACCTTCCAGGAATTAAATAAAAACGGCATTTCATCAATTGGGAAAGCGATTGAAGTAATGGCAGAAGCCGAAGGGCTTCAAGCACATAAAAATGCAGTAAGCATTAGATTAAAAAAAATAAACAATGTTTGATATAAATAATATAACGCGTAAAAATGTTCAGGAATTAATTCCTTATAGTTCTGCAAGATCCGAATCTAAGGGAAAAGGTTCCATATGGCTTGATGCCAATGAAAGTCCTTTTGAAACCTCTTTGAATCGCTATCCTGATCCTTTTCAAAAAGAATTGAAAAAGGCGATCGCTAAACAGAAAGGTGTTGGAGTAAATCAGTTGTTTATTGGGAATGGAAGTGATGAAGCGATTGATTTATTGTTTAGAGCTTTCTGTGAACCTAAGGAAGATAAAGCATATTTTTTTCCACCAACTTATGGGATGTATGAAGTTTCTGCCAAAATCAATAATGTTGAATTGGTCGGGGTGAATCTGAGAGAAGAATTTAAATTGCCAAAACTAAATGAGATCGCATCAAAAATAGACTCAAAAGGATTATTATTTATCTGTTCACCTAACAATCCAACAGGAACTATTTATTCCCTAAGTAGCATAAAAGAAATTGCTGATTATTTTCCAGGACTTGTCGTTGTGGATGAAGCATACATTGATTTTGCTAGTACGGAAAGTGCTATCTCTTTATTGAGTAACACCCCTAATATTATTGTTCTTCAAACTATGAGTAAGGCATATGGCTCTGCTGGATTAAGATTAGGAATGGCCTATGCGAATCCGGCAATTATAGAGGTGCTAAATAAAATTAAACCACCTTATAATGTCAATTATTGGAGTCAAAAAAAAGGAGTAGAGATAATTCAGAATAGTCAAATCGTGAAAGAGCAGATTTTAGAAATTAAAAAAGAAAGAGTCTTGCTGATCACTGCTTTAGAGGAGTTGGCCATTATAAAAAAGGTATATCCAACGGAAGCTAATTTTGTATTAGTGATCGTTGAAAATGCTCAGAAAGTATTTGTGACGCTCCGAAGCAAAGGCATCATTATTCGAAATAGGACAAGCCAAATAAAAGATGCTTTACGAATCACAGTAGGAACGTCAAAACAAAATGAAATTTTAATAAATACCCTAAAATTACTTTAAGATGAAGAAGATATTATTTATTGATCGAGATGGAACTTTAGTTATTGAACCGCCGGAAGATTATCAGCTAGATAGTTTAGAGAAGTTAGAATATTATCCCGGAGTTTTTCAATCGCTATCCAGAATAGTTAAAGAACTGGATTTTGAATTGGTCATGGTTACCAACCAAGATGGCTTGGGGACGAAATCTTTTCCCGAAGAGACCTTTTGGCCAGCACACAATAAAATTATTCAAGCCTTTAAAAATGAAGGGATAGAGTTTGCTGATATTCTAATTGATAAAAGCTTTCCTGAAGAAAATGCTCCGACCCGAAAACCTAACACAGGTTTACTCCATCAATACATTTATGGCAATTATGATTTGACTAATTCTTATGTGATTGGCGATAGAGCAAGCGATATGAAACTTGCCCAAAATCTAAAAGCTGAAGGAATATTTATCGGCGATGAATCGGAAGATGCTATTCTTTCTACAAGACGCTGGAGTGAAATTTATCAGTTTTTAAAAAAACAACCACGAACAGCGAAAGTCAATAGAAAAACGAATGAAACTAATGTCAATATTAAAGTGAATCTCGATGGGAACGGAACCTCAGAAATCTCAACAGGATTAGATTTTTTCGATCACATGTTAGAGCAAATTTCAAAACATGGAAATATTGATTTGTCCATTGATGTGAAGGGGGATCTTGAAGTGGATGAGCATCATACTATTGAAGACGTGGCGATAAGCTTAGGAGAAGCATTCTTAAAAGCCTTAGGGAACAAAAAAGGAATAGAGCGCTATGGGTTTTTACTCCCGATGGACGACTGCTTAGCGCAGGTGGCTATTGATTTCGGAGGTCGATCCTGGTTACTTTGGAAAACAGATTTTAAACGAGAAAAAATTGGTGAAATGCCGACCGAAATGTTTATGCACTTTTTTAAATCATTTAGTGATGCAGCAAAATGTAATCTCAATATTAAAGCGGAAGGAGAAAATGAACACCACAAGATAGAAGCCATATTCAAGGCTTTTGCAAAAGCTATAAAAATGGCTGTTAATAAGACGAATAATTATTCCATACCCAGCACAAAAGGAAGTTTATGATTGCCATTATAAAATACAATGCAGGAAATATTTGTTCCGTACAAAATGCACTCGATCGCTTGGGATACAAAAGTGTTATAACTGATGATGCATCGGTGATTCAAGAAGCAGAAAAAGTTATTTTCCCTGGGGTAGGGGAAGCAAGTTCAGCCATGAAATATCTCAAGAAGAAAGGATTGGATAAAGTGATTTTAAATCTTCAGCAGCCGATGTTAGGGATCTGCCTGGGGCTACAGTTAATGTGTTCAAAAACCGAAGAAGGAAATACGCCTTGCTTAGGGATATTCAATACGCCAGTGAAACGCTTTCCTTCTTCTGGGATCGTTCCACATATTGGCTGGAATAATTTTAAAAGTATCAATAGCCCATTTTTTAAGACGATCAGCAAAGAAAGGGATGTTTATTATGTCCACAGTTACTATGCCGAGCTTTGTAGCGATACCATTGCAGTTTGTGATTATATTCTCCCTTTTAGTGCTGCAATGAAAAGAAATAATTTTTATGCTTGCCAGTTTCATCCTGAAAAATCGGGAAGTGTGGGAGAACAGATTTTAAAAAACTTTTTAATGACTACTTAATTATGAGAATTATTCCAGCTATCGATATCATAGAAGGTAAATGTGTTCGACTTTCAAAAGGAGATTACAATACCATGAAAATTTATAATGAAAACCCGCTCGAAGTAGCCAAGCAATTTGAAGACGTTGGTATTCAGCACTTGCATTTGGTAGACTTAGATGGAGCTAAATCCAGGCACATTGTTAATTATAAAGTCTTGGAAAAGATAAGTACTGCCACTCAGTTGAAAATTGACTTTGGAGGAGGTTTAAAGTCGGATGATGACTTACGTATTGCTTTTGAATGCGGAGCCAATCAAATCACAGGAGGAAGTATTGCAGTGAAAAACCAAGGACTGTTTGAAAAATGGGTATTAGAATATGGCGCTGAGAAAATCATCTTAGGAGCGGATTGTAAAAATAGGAGAATAGCTACAAATGGTTGGCTGGAAGGCTCGAGCTTAGAAGTAACGGATTTTATAAAAAGTTATGAAGCCAAAGGTATCAAATATGTCATCTGTACAGATATTGCAAAGGATGGAATGTTACAAGGCACAGCTACTGATTTGTATGCTGAAATATTAAATCAATCAAACATTAATTTAATTGCTAGTGGTGGTGTTTCAAGCTTTGCTGACTTAGAAAAATTAGAAGCACTAGGTTGCGAAGGAGCCATTATAGGAAAGGCAATCTACGAAGGTAAAATCACCTTAAAAAAATTAGCGCAATTATGTTGAAAAAAAGAATTATTCCTTGCCTGGATATCAAAGATGGGCGAACCGTAAAAGGAATCAACTTTGTTGGATTACGCGATGCTGGTGACCCCGTAGAATTAGCCAGGAAATACGTAGAGCAGGGTGCTGATGAATTAGTGTTTTTAGACATTACTGCAACAGTAGAGAAACGAAAAACTTTGATACAACTTGTGCAGCGAATTGCGCAGGAAATAAATATTCCCTTCACTGTCGGAGGAGGCATCAGTTCTTTGAAAGATGTAAGCAATTTAATCAGCGCAGGTGCTGATAAAGTAAGTATCAACTCCTCAGCAGTCAAGAGGCCTGAGCTTATTTCAGAAATTGCCCAAGCTTTTGGAAGTCAATGTGTCGTCATCGCCATCGATACTAAATTTGTGGAGAATGCATGGAACGTATTTATTCATGGCGGGCGTTCCGCAACTACACTCAAAACGATAGATTGGGTCAGGCAAGTTGAACAATTAGGAGCAGGTGAAGTTTTACTGACTTCAATGAATAACGACGGCACAAAAGCGGGATTTGCACTTGATATTATTAATGAAGTAGCGGAGACCGTGAATATTCCAGTTATTGCTTCTGGAGGGGCAGGTTCTCTAGTTCATTTTAAAGAAGTCTTTGAGAAAACCGATGCAACCGGAGGGCTGGCTGCCAGTATTTTTCACTTCGATGAATTGTCCATTCCTAAAATAAAGGATTATTTATTTAAACAAAACATTGCTGTAAGAATCAACAAAAGAGTAGAATTATGACGATAAATTTTAAAAAAGGAAATGGACTTGTTCCGGTAATTATACAAAACGATAGTACCCTTCAAGTACTCATGCTCGGTTATATGAACCGAGAAGCTTTTGAGAAAACCATTGAAGACCAGAAGGTTACTTTTTTTAGTAGAAGTAAAAACAGACTTTGGACAAAGGGAGAAGAATCTGGTAATCATTTATTGGTGAAAGACATGCAGTTGGATTGCGATAATGATACACTTCTTATTAAAGTAATTCCAAAGGGACCAACTTGCCATTTAGGGAGTACTTCTTGTTTTAAGGAGGAGACTGCGAAAGGGTTCCTTTTTGAATTAGAAAGCACAATTAATCAGCGTATTGATAACGATGATGAAAATTCCTATACCAACAAACTTTTTAAAAGAGGGATTCATAAAGTTGCTCAAAAAGTTGGGGAAGAAGCTGTTGAATTAGTCATTGAATCAATGAGGAATCAAAATGATTTATTTAAAAACGAAGCTGCCGATTTGATGTATCACCTTTTGCTATTACTAAAAATGAAAGGATTTAAATTGGAAGATATTGAAGGAGTCCTGAAAAAAAGAAGTGACAAATAAATTACTATGCATTGTCAGGATATTTTTTTAGAAACTTTTCCCGAATGATATCGCCGATATGCTTGTTGGTCAATTTACTTTCAAGCCAGGAAATAATGTCAAGGTATAGAAAAGAACGTTTTTCATAGGGATGTTCGGATAGAATAACCAGCTTGTTTTTTAGAATTAAAAAAGCTTTCTTTAATTCATGATCATTAAGATACAGGGCTTTTCTTAAGAATTTTAAAACCTCCGTCTGAACCATATTTAGATCCTCCATTTTTGCCAAAAAGCGATAAACAGATTTGATGATGTACTCCAGGAGATCGATGTTCCCCAATTCGTAATGACAAATCAATTGCAATAATCTGGCAAAGCATTGAATATCTTCCCGGAGATTTCCAGCTTTGAAATTAATGATCTTGTTGAGGTAGTCAAGCGTCTCTTCTTTTTTATTAGAACCAAAATACAGGCAGGCCATTTTATAATAAAAAACCAGCACCCGATGTTGATCCATATGATATTTAAATTCCTCCAGCCCTTTTTCAATCTCGGGAATATATTTCGCACCTTCTTTAAAAGTGCCTTCAATAAAATGACCATTAATCCGATGCGTTTCAAAGTATTGGAAGCATAGCATTTTTCCATTCGTATTCAGATCACCATGAAGCTTTTCCGTTATTTTTTTAAAATCACCTAAATACTTTTGAAATTTATTATGATCATTGGTGTAAAATAAAGCCGCCAATAAATTATTATAGCCTCGAAGATAAAGTGAAGGATCAACATGGACCATTTTTGGATATTCATGAAAAAGCTCAACCCATCGTAATCCGTTCGAAAAGCATTTTAAAAAGTCTTGAAGAATATAATTATACCAGACATGACATTGGTACCAATGTAGCTTTTCGTAAAAAGTAAGCTTGTTGATGTCTATATCAGGAAGATTTGATTTGAAAAACTCCCAAACAATATAAGCGTCTTTTTGACTTCGAATATGTCCAGTCTTGATGTATAATCCGTAAAGCCGCAACGCAAGATTAGAAAGCTGACTCGAAGTGCCAATTATTTTATTCCGAAGTTCAGATTCTGCGGATAATTTATCCGCACGTGTAGCCATACTTCTGGTAATGTAGGCGGATTCAATGTATTTTTCAAACGTAATAACTTCCAGATGCAGGCTGTCCTGATGATGCTCAATGGCAATACCTTTAATTCGATCAAGCAGTTTTAAGCTTTGCAAATAAAGCCCTTTATTGTACAGGATTTTAGCAAAATCTAATTGCTCCCGAATCTCAATATCTATATTACGCTGGATATGAATCAACCGAAGACTGATCAATAATTGTCTGTAAAGGTGTCGTTTCAAATTTGAAACCTGAACCTTTTTTATACTTGGAATTTTTTTACAAATCTGATCTTCTTCATATTCTTTCTGTTTGTCTAATAAATCGAAAAGCTGAATGAACTTTGCATTCTCTTTTCCACCAGTCCGATTCACGTATAATTTGAAGTTACGCTTTTCCGATTTTGTCAAAGTTTTGATCAAATTAAATAGATGATCGCTTTGTATAGACATTGTAAAAAATGATATTTTAATTTATTGATAATCAGTAAGTTGAACGGTTTTTGTGTTTGCTTGGCGTTGTAAAAAAACGAATTATTGATTTATAAATAAAGGTATTGCTAATTAGCTTTGATATATAGGAAAGGCAATAGCAACGAATGCCAAATATAAGAGACTTTCTTTTAAAACCAATTACAATATAAAACCAATAATGAAGAGGGAGCTATCAAAAACACTTTTTGAGAAAATATGGGCGAAACATGTGGTTCAATCAAAAGCCGGATTTCCAGATGTCCTTTATATTGATCGACATTTTATTCATGAGGTTACGTCTCCACAAGCATTTGATGGCCTTCGAACTAGAAAAATTCCGGTTGCTCGACCCGAACAAACAATAGCTACTGCTGATCATAATGTTCCTACCAAAGATCAACATCTTCCTATTAAAGAATTATTATCTCGCCATCAGGTGGATACCTTGATTCAAAATTGCGATGAATTTGGAATTGACCTTTACGGTCTTGGACATGAAAAGCAAGGCATCGTTCATGTCATTGGCCCCGAGCTAGGTATAACTTTGCCGGGAATGACCATTGTCTGTGGAGATAGTCATACGTCGACGCATGGTGCTTTTGGAAGTATCGCCTTTGGTATTGGAACCAGTCAGGTCGAACAGGTATTAGCGACGCAAAGTATTTTGCAATATCGTCCTAAAACCATGAAGATTGAAATAAATGGAACCTTAGGAAAAGGGGTGGTTTCGAAGGATATTATTCTTTTCATTATTTCCAAAATTTCTGCTTCTGGAGGAACAGGCTATTTTGTAGAATATGCAGGTTCAGCTATCGAATCACTTTCTATGGAAGCAAGGATGACCATTTGTAATATGAGTATTGAGATGGGCGCAAGAGGCGGAATGATCGCTCCTGATCAAACAACTTTTGATTATATAAAAGGTAGAGAATTTGCACCGAAAGGAGCCGACTGGGACGAAGCCCTGGAATATTGGACGTCCTTAAAAACAGATGAAGGCGCAACATATGATAAAGTCATTTCTTTTGATGCCGCAGATATAGAACCATGGATTACTTATGGAACAAATCCCGGAATGGGGATGGGCATTAGTCAGGAGATTCCTGATTTAGCAGTCAATAGTACGTCCAAAGATATGGAGAAATCGCTGGGCTATATGGGGCTTTCTAAAAATCAAAAATTACAAGGAAAGAAAATTGATTATGTATTTATCGGAAGCTGTACGAATTCTCGGATAGAAGATTTGAGGATGGTGGCTGATTTTGTAAAAGGAAAGAAGAAAGCAGAAGATGTAAATGTCTGGATTGTACCGGGGAGCAAAAAAGTAGAATCTCAGGCAATACAAGAAGGCTTGGACAAAATTTTTAAAGAAGCAGGGTTTGATCTCCGTCAACCTGGCTGCTCTGCTTGTCTGGCAATGAACGAAGATAAAGTGCCCGAAGGGAAATATTGTGTTTCTACCTCCAATAGAAATTTCGAAGGCCGACAAGGACCTGGCTCCAGAACTTTTTTAGTAAGCCCATTAATGGCCGCTGCTGCTGCAGTTACTGGAGAGATCACAGATGTTCGGGAGATGATGAACTGAGCAAGTAAATAAGCCGATAAATTAAGAAGCTAAAAAAACTATCTCTGTGCCTCTGTGTTTAAAACTAATTAGGCCGAGTAAAAAAAGAAATAAATGAATTTAAAAAGTACCATAGTTCCTATTCCAATCGATAATATTGACACCGATCAAATTATCCCGGCTCGTTTTTTAAAAGCGACTAGTCGAGACGGATTCGGAGAAAATTTATTTCGAGACTGGCGCTATGATAAGGCGGGTCAACCTATAAGCGGTTTTGTATTAAATGACGCCACTTATTCAGGAGAAGTTTTAGTTGCCGGAAAAAACTTTGGATGTGGATCAAGTAGAGAACATGCAGCCTGGTCGATTGCGGATTATGGTTTTAAAGTCGTGGTATCAAGTTTCTTTGCAGATATTTTTAAAAGTAACGCTTTGAATAATTTTATACTTCCCGTTCAGGTAAGCGATTCCTTTTTGAAATATATTTTTGATGCTGTTGAAAAAAATCCTAAGCTAGAAGTTGCAGTTGATTTAGAGTCACAGATATTTTCTATTCCTGCATTAGGGATGAGTACTAATTTTGAAATTAATCCTTATAAAAAAGAATGTCTTTTAAACGGTCATGATGATATTGATTATTTGATTGCTTTAAAAGAAGAAGTAAAAACGTTTGAGTCGGAACATCTTTATGCATAAGATGTAGAGATTGAATTTTTAAATACTAATAATGAAGAACAAAATAACAGTTTTACCCGGAGATGGAATTGGCCCTGAAGTGACCGAGTGGGGGGTAAAAGTCTTGCAATATATCGGAGATCGCTTCGGATGTGATTTTAGTTTTGATTACGGATTGATTGGTCATGCTGGAATTGAAGCTGCTGGCGATCCATTACCGGAAGAAACCCTTTTAAAATGTCAAGCTTCCAAAGCCGTGTTGCTTGGAGCTGTTGGGCATCCGATGTATGATAATAATCCCTCGCTGAAGGTAAGACCAGAGCAAGGATTACTGCGTATTCGAAAAGCATTAGGGCTGTATACCAATATTCGCCCTGTGAAAATTTTCGATGAACTAATTGATGCAAGTAGTTTAAAACGAGAAGTAATAGAAGGTGCTGATATTTTATTTTATCGAGAGTTGACCGGAGGGATATATTTTGGAGAAAGAGGTCGAACGTCTGATGGTTTAAAAGCCTTCGATACAATGGAGTATAGTCGTCTGGAAGTAGAACGAATAGCTGAGAAAGCTTTTAATGCGGCTATGAAAAGAAATAAGCGATTGCATTCGGTAGACAAAGCAAATGTTTTAGAATCTTCAAGAATGTGGCGGGACATCGTGCAGGAGATGAGTAAAAAATATCCAGAGGTGGAAGTCGTGCACATGTTTATTGACAATGCTTCCATGCAGCTAATTCGTGATCCAAAGCAGTTTGATGTCGTCGTGACAGGAAATATGTTTGGAGATATTCTAACAGATGAAGCTTCTCAGATCTCTGGCTCGCTGGGGTTATTGCCTTCCGCTTCCGTTGGTGATCAAGTAGGACTCTTTGAACCTGTTCATGGATCTGCACCGGATATTGCTGGTCAAAATATTGCCAATCCGATTGCGACTATTTTATCCTGTGCCTTATTATTAAATATTGCATTTGGTATGAAGGACGAAAGCGATTGCATTGTCAAAACCATTGATGATGTTTTGAAAGATGGCTTCCGAACGCGGGATATTGCAAATGAAAAAACACCAAAATCTATGATTCTTGGAACGAATGAAATCGGGAACATGATTCTGGAAACATTAGAAGCTAGACTTAATCAATCAGTGCTCATTTAATAATTAGCAAATTTTAAAAACGATCAATACTATAAACCGAATAACATGAGTGATAAAATATTTGTTTTTGATACTACATTACGAGACGGGGAGCAGGTGCCTGGCTGTCAGTTAGATACTAAAGAAAAAGTAATCATCGCCAAAGAGTTAGAGTTGTTGGGCGTTGATATTATTGAAGCTGGATTTCCAATTTCAAGCCCTGGTGATTACAAATCGGTGATCGAAATTTCTAAAGCTGTAAATGACCCGGTTATTTGCGCTCTTTCGAGAGCTGTTGAAAAAGACATTGAAGTTGCTGCTGATGCATTGAAATATGCAAAGCGAGGAAGAATACATACAGGTATTGGATCATCCGATTATCATATCAAACACAAATTCAATAGTACTCGTGAGCAAATTATTGAACGAGCAATAGCTGCCGTAAAATTTGCTAAAAAGTATGTAGAGGATGTTGAGTTTTATGCAGAAGATGCTGGTCGTGCAGATAATGTTTTTCTGGCGCAGATGGTAGAAGCTGTTATAAAAGCAGGAGCAACGGTAGTAAATATTCCAGATACAACGGGCTATTGTTTACCTTGGGATTATGGGCAGAAGATTAAGTTTTTAATGGAAAATGTTTCGAATGTTCATAAAGCAATGCTCTCTGTTCATTGTCATAATGATCTTGGAATGGCTACTGCAAATACCATTGCAGGAATTGCCAATGGAGCAAGACAAGTAGAAGTAACGATGAATGGAATAGGGGAGCGAGCAGGAAATACTTCGCTCGAAGAAGTAGCTATGATTATCAAAACGCATACTTCGCTGAATGCACATTGTAATATCAATAGTAAAAAACTAAACGAGCTTAGTGGCATGGTTTCTACTATGATGAATATGCCGGTTCAACCCAATAAGGCAATTGTTGGCGCCAATGCTTTTGCTCATTCTAGTGGAATTCATCAGGATGGCGTGATTAAGCATCGGGAGAATTATGAGGTCATCGCTCCGGAAGATGTAGGGGTAGATCAATCATCGATTATTCTAACGGCGCGTAGTGGAAAAGCTGCTTTGCGTTATCATTTGGATCGACTGGATTTTAAATTAGATAAATCCCAACTGGAAGAAGTGTATCAGCGGTTTTTAATTATGGCAGATGCGAATAAGGATATTGGGGATAATGATTTAGTGATGATGATGGATGGTAAAACAAATGATAATAGTATTGAAATAGGCGATGTACAAATCGTTTCCGGAAAGCCATTAAAGCCTGTTGCAACCGTTGAACTTATTATAAATGAGGAGAAGGTAAGAGCAAGTGCTTCAGGTAGCGGTTCGATTAATGCAGCCTTAAGAGCAATCGATAGCATCGTTGGGGAGCATTTAGTTTTAGACAAATTTAATGTGGATTCGCTAGTTCATGGTTCCAGAGAAAGCGGTAAGGTCAGCCTTCGGGTTTTATATAATGATCGACTTTATTTTGGCTATGGAGAAGATGAGGATATTGTAATGGCTTCTGTTCAGGCTTATGTCAATGCCATTAATAAAATGAACTTTGAAGAATCAAAAGAGAAAAACGCAGTCATTGGAATGGCGTCTTAAGATATTAAACCCTTGGGTCAAGAATATTGGTTTAATTTGGTTTCAAAGACAGGTTACAAATTGTTGTAGCCTGTCTTTTATTTTTAGGTCAATAGATTTGCAAAATTCAACAATTTGCAAATCTATTTAACCTAAAAAGGATAACTTAATTTCGTTTAAGAGTTTCTTCTAAACCTGATATGGATACTTTTAATTCATCACATTCGTTTTGTGTGACTTCATAGTCAGTAGAAGAAGTCCCACCACCACCAGGAACAGAAGCGGTCAAGGTCAAGGTAGTACCACTTAGAGACCAGGTTTTTTCACTGTATACAACGCCGTTAACCTCTATGCCAAATAAAGAATCATCAGGGTCAATAAGGGTTCCGTCAGTTTGAAATTCTACTTGTCCTCCAGAGAGTTGAGGGTTCCAGGTTCCGATGATGTTCTCTGCTAACTCAGGAGCGACACAAGGATCGTCATCATTACAAGAGGAAAGTCCAATTACAGAAACCACTGCCAATAAAAATAAACTACTTTTAAAAAAATTCATAAGCTTAATT
>CAYXQH010000105.1:0-12803 GCA_964467425.1 uncultured Saprospiraceae bacterium | reverse complement strand
AGTACCATTGCAAAATTAATGAATGATCATTTTGTTAGCATTAAAGTAGACCGTGAAGAACGTCCGGATATCGACAATATTTATATGAGTGCTTGTCAACTGGCTACTGGAAAAAGTTGCGGCTGGCCTTTAAATGCATTAGCACTCCCAGACAGCAGACCAATCTGGGCCGGCACTTATTTTCCTGCACGAAAATGGAAAGAGATTTTAGAATATTTTATAAAAACTAAGGCTGAAAAACCAGAAGAACTACTCGGCTATGCTGATCAGTTAACCGGGGATATTCAGGCTGCTGAAAAGATAGTGATTAACACTGGTGAACAAGAATTTAATGAATCT
Source organism: uncultured Saprospiraceae bacterium (assembly GCA_964467425.1). GTDB lineage: Bacteria > Bacteroidota > Bacteroidia > Chitinophagales > Saprospiraceae > JAHDHW01. Next base: position 12,464 of record CAYXQH010000105.1, on the reverse strand, counting down.
GTTTTAAAAACTATTAATCTAAATTTTTTAAAGAATATAGACTTCAAAAAAGGCGGTCGCATTGGTAGTCCAAAATTTCCGATGCCCAATAACTATCAGTATTTGCTCAATCAGAATTATCACCACCCCGAAAATAGTAAGCTTTTAGAAGCCGTAACTACGACTTTAGATAAGATGGCAGATGGCGGGATTTACGATCATTTGGGAGGAGGTTTTGCTCGTTATTCAACAGATGATATATGGAAAGTGCCACACTTCGAAAAAATGTTGTACGATAATAGTCAATTGGTTAGTCTATATTCTCAAGCATACAAACTGACCAAAAATCCAACTTATAAAAAAGTAGTTGAAGAAACATTAGAATTTATTAAACGAGAACAAACTGATAAAACCGGAGGCTTTTATTCTTCACTAGATGCTGATAGCGAAGGGGAAGAAGGCAAGTTTTATGTTTGGACTGAAGATGAAATAAACACTGCCCTACCCGACGAAAAAAGTAATAAGATTTTTAAAGAATATTACTCTATTTTGCCGCGCGGTAATTGGGAACATAAAAAGAACATTTTACTAAGAAAGAAGAGTGTTGATAAAATTGCTGAAAACTATAAACTCAGTATTGAAGACATAAATGCAAGTATTGCCGCTTCGAAAAAAACATTGATGAAGATCCGTGATCAACGGGTTAGACCTGGTCTAGATGATAAAATTCTGACCAGTTGGAATGCTCTAATGCTAATGGGTTATATTGATGCTTACAAAGCTTTTGGAAACAAAGAATACCTAAAAACTGCAAAAGCCAATGCTAATTTTATTGCAAAGAATCAGTTACGAAAAGATTTTAGACTCGATAGAAATTTTAAAAATGGAACATCAAGCATCAATGCTTTTTTAGATGATTATGCTTTGACCATCCAAGCCTTTTCAGCCATGTATGAGGTAACGTTTGATGAAGCATGGTTGCAGAAAGCAGATGGTCTTACAAAATATGCATTGGAACATTTCTTTGATAAAGAATCTGGAATGTTTTATTATACTTCTGACCTTGACCCTGCGCTCATAGCTAGAAAAATGGTACTGGCAGATGATGCTATCCCAGGTTCTAATTCTTCGATGGCCAAAGCTTTATTTCTAGTCGGCACCTATATGTATAAACCAGAGTACATTGAAAAGTCAAAACAAATGATGCAGAATATGGCGCCATCTATTGAGGAAGCACAACAACCAGCTTTCTATTCTAATTGGTGCTCCCTTTATCAATCTATGGTTGATCCGCCTTACGAGGTGGCTATCGTTGGAAAAAACCATGCTGCACTAAGAGATGATTTGATGGCACATCATCTACCCAACGTTTTATTACTGGGAGGAGATGATGAAGGATCATTGGAATTATTGGAAGGCAAGCTTCAGGAAGGAGAAACAATGATTTATGTTTGCCAGAATAAGGTCTGTAAGTTTCCAGTAAGAGAAGTTGATAAAGCTTTAGAGCTTATTGAAAATTAATTCACTCTTTCATAAAATGATCTATCAAGTATTATTCTGTAAGAATGCCTAAATCAAGAAGCATCTCTTGATCATATTCAAAGTAGGTGCTGTCCTCTTGATAAACTTGCTCAAACAAAGTCTTGGCTTCTTCTTTCTTTTCCAACTCATACTTTGTAAGCCCAAGTGAATAAAGATAATCTAAATCATTCTCATACTCATCCAACAAACCCTGATACATTTCTTCGGCATGTTCTAGTTCATCCAAATAGTAATAATTTCTGGCTAAAACAGATTTCAAAGTTGAAGAAGGTTCAAAATCATACGCAGCCTGATTGTATTTTAAAGCTCGATCATAATTAGCATATTCCATTCCGTATTCTCCAAGATAAACCATTCCCAGCGTATTGTTAGCTTCCAAATTAAAGGGTTGAATCCGAGTTGCTATTTTCAGGTTCTTCACCCCTTCTCTTACCTTATCTTCCAGGATTTTAATATCGCCTAATGTTGCGTAATAATCGTACGATTTCTTTTCACAGAGCTGTAAAAGTTCTTTTGAATAATGAATGGAGGAGTCCAACATTCCTATTTCATGATAAGTATTTACAATATTTCTAATAAAGGTAATTTTATCTACATCGTAAGATGCAGTTTTCTCATTCGCTTTTTTAAATTGGGCAACCGCTTTTTCATATTCTCTTTCTTCTAAGAATTCAATCCCTTTATTATTCTCTGCAATTGCATGCTCTTTATTTATTTCAGAACAAGCAGTTATACTAACCAGGGCCATACATAAAAAGCAAACAATCTTCGTAGTTTTCATAATACTCGATTTGACTTTTGTTTTTATTGAGATCAAAAACCCGAAACATCTATTTAGCGACAAAGTTTTCTTCATCCATCACTTTACCTTTTTGACAGCGTATAACACGGGCAGGAAAATTTTCAATGATTCGATAATCATGGGTGGCAAACAAAACGGTAGAATCATGTTCGGTCGCCAAATCGCGGAGTAGTTTCAAAATTTCATTCGCAGTTTCCGGATCGAGATTTCCAGTAGGCTCATCGGCAATTACTAATTCCGGTTTATTTAATAAAGCTCTTGCGATGACAACGCGCTGCTGCTCTCCGCCAGATAAGGCATGTGGCATACTATTCCGTTTATCTAGCAAATCGACTTTAGAAAGTATATCGACAATTCGAGTCTCTGCTTTTTCGCCTCCCTTCCATCCGGTTGCTTTCAAAACGAAATTTAAGTTTTCATAAACGGATCGATCAGAAAGCAAATTAAAATCTTGAAAGATGATACCCAGTTTTCTTCGAAGCTTAGGAATTTTTCTCCGATTGAGTTTAGTAAGATCATATTCAGCGACCTTACCTCTACCCTCTTTAAGTGGTAAATCTGCATAAAGGGTTTTGAGTAAACTACTTTTTCCACTTCCTGTTTTACCAATCAGATAGGCAAATTCTCCTTTTGACAAAGTAAAATTTACATCTTCCAACACTTTTTGACTGCCTTGATAAATCCCGGCTCTTTTGAGGTCAACAACAATATTTGCCACTTTTAAAATATTTTGATTCAAAAATAGGTTTTTTCAGGCAAGATTGATGATTTTTACCCTAAAATCTAGAGATGCTGACCTTTTGAGATTGTAATTATTTTGTAAAACAGGATATATTTTAACAAACACAATCAAAATTGCATTAATTTTGTTTAAATAGTGAAATTATTGCTTTCCCCAATTCAAAACTCTTTCAATTATGCGTAAAATTCACATTATAGGATTAATTATGATAGCGGTTGCTGTCGGTTTTTTGATTTCTATGGTCAAAGACGTTGTTAATTATTCAGATTTCGATATGGCTATCCAATCTGGATCTCGAGTAAAAGTTGTAGGAGTATTATCCAAGGACAAACCAATGGTTTATAATCCACAAAAAGATCCTAACCATTTTACCTTTTTTATTAAAGATGAAAAAGGTAACGAAAAGAAAGTTATCCTTAATCAAAGCAAACCGCAGGATTTTGAAATGTCTGAACAAATAGTTGTTACAGGTACCATGAAGAATGATAGCTTTGTTGCTGATGAAATTCTCTTGAAATGTCCTTCCAAATATAAGGACGAGGAAGTTTCCTTGAAGAAAAAGGAACAAACCATTTAGCAAAAAGAATTTGAATAGTCCAAGCGATAATGCAAAGACTTTTTAAACGACAAAAGACATTAATCACATAACCTCCACCCCATAGATGGAATACATTGGCGAACATCTCTTACCTGGTCAAATTGGACACTTCCTTATTGTATTTAGCTTTGTGTGCAGTTTGCTCGCCGCTGTTGCTTATTTTTTCGGTACTCAAAAAAGAGCATTGCCTGAAGCTTCTCAATGGAAGAAAATAGGTAGAATAGCCTTTGGGCTTCACGGGTTTAGTGTTTTTATCATTATTGGAATTATCTTTTACATTATGACCCAACGGTACTATGAATACCAATATGTCTGGGCACATGTAAATGATGATTTACCCTATCGATATTTAACCTCTGCATTTTGGGAAGGACAAGAAGGGAGTTTTCTCTTATGGATGTTTTGGCATATCATTCTTGGCTTTATTTTAATTTGGAAAGCAAAAGAATGGGAAGCTCCAGTTTTATGCATTGTTGCAGCCGCAGAAGTGATCATTGGAAGCATGATTCTTGGGCTACATTTTGGAACCGGGGAATGGGAATTTAAGGTTGGTAGTAATCCGCTACTTCTTTTAAGAGACACTATGGCCATCCCTATATTTTCCAATGCTGATTACCTTACCATGATAAAAGGTAAAGGGCTAAATCCTTTACTGCAAAATTATTGGATGACGATTCATCCGCCAACTTTATTTTTAGGTTTCGCCTCTACTGTCGTACCCTTCGCTTATGCGGTCGCTGGCTACTGGACCAAGCAATATCGAGCCTGGTTAAAACCCGTCATGCCCTGGGCGCTTTTTTCAGGAGCAATTTTAGGAACTGGAATTTTGATGGGAGGTGCCTGGGCTTATGAAGCATTGAGCTTTGGTGGTTATTGGGCTTGGGATCCTGTAGAAAATATGTCCTTAGTTCCTTGGTTGTTTTTAGTAGCAGGCATTCACACCAATCTAGTCGCAAAAAATACCGGCTATTCCATTCGAGCCACTTACTTGTTTTATGGTTTGAGCTTTGTATTTATTTTATACTCTACCTTTTTGACGAGAAGTGGAATTCTGGGTGAGACCTCTGTACATGCTTTTACAGAGATGGGCTTAGAGAATCAACTCTTATTTCTTATACTTTTCTTTTTGGGTATTACCTTATTTCAATTTTTCAAACATTATAAAAAAGTCCCTCAAAAAGAAAAAGAAGAAGCTACGCCTTCAAAAGAGTTTTGGATGTTTATTGGTGCATTGGTTTTATTATTCTCTGGAATACTGATGAGCGTTTCTACCTCTCTTCCGGTTTTTAATAAAATTGCAGAATTATTTGACCCAGAACATGTTGCCTACACTATTCAGGATCCGGTAGACCATCATAATAAATATCAACTTTGGATTGCCGTTTTAATTGGTTCTTTGACAGGAGCAGCACAACTCCTTCGATTTAAAGAACGCAATTGGAAAAACTATACCCCTACCTTTTTAAAGCATATAGGAATATCCCTTTTGCTGGCAGGTGTACTTACTTTTCTATGTTCTTATTGGTTAACTATTGTTGCCTGGCAGCATTTCCTTTTATTATTTACTGCCATATTCGGAGTAGTTGCCAATTTTGACTACCTCCTTCTTTTTATAAAAGGAAACTTAAAAATGGCTGGGTCTGCTTTATCTCATATCGGTTTTGGTTTAATGATCGTCGGTACGATTGCTTCAGGATTAAACAAACAACATATCTCTACAAATCCTTTCGCTCAAAAAGAATTATTAGATGAAAAACTGCTAGGTAAAAATGTTTTACTTTTTAAAAACATGCCTATGTTTATGAGTGGCTACAAAGTGACTTACTCTAAAGACACGATGGTTGGCAATGAACGGATATTTGATATTGACTATCAAAAAGTGGACAAGGATGGTAATGTCATTAAAGAATTTACAGTAAGTCCGGTCGCTTTATACAATAACGAATTAACAAAAGTTGCTGCCTTTAACCCATCTACCAAGCACTATTTACATGAAGATATATTTACCCATATTGCAAATTTGCCGATTGTGGAAGCTGATATTGAGGAACGGCACAAAATGGAAGACAGCTTAAACTTCATTCGACATAATGCATTAATTGGTGATACGATTTTACTCGACAAGTTTTATGCAATCATTGACGATATCAATTACAGCCCAGAACATGATGAGTATGTAAAAGAAGAAAAAGACGTCGCTATAGGCTTAAAAATGACGTTTAGGCGAGAAGGATTTGAACAAGGCTGGCCTGCAGAACCCATGCTACTGCTTAGAAAAAACCTGGTATATAGTTTCCCAACTCAGATTAATGATCTTGGTGTTCGTGTCAAATTACCTGAAGAAATATTCGGGAAAATCTTTGACATGGATCAAAACTTAAACTTTCAGGAATTTGTCTTAACTGAAGGCGATCAAATTAATTTTAATGGCTCTGCAATTCGCTTTGATGGTTTTAATACAGAACCTGTAAATCCGATCTATATTCCCCAAGATAAAGATATTGTTGTTGGAGCTAAATTAAACATTCAGGATTCGAATGGAAAAGAATACCAAGCTGAACCGATCTATTTGATTCGAGGCAACCAACCTTTTAATTTGAAAGATCAGGTAGACCGATTGGGTTTGCATTTTAAATTTTTAGAAATCAATCCAAAAGACAAAACCGTAAAAATATCTATAGCTCAAGCAGATGAAAAAGACCAATTAATTCCTGTGGAAATAACAGAAGACGCTTTACGTTCAGACTATATTGTTTTAGAAACAATTGTCTTTCCTGGAATTAATTTCTTCTGGATCGGAACAATTATGATGATGTTTGGAATGTTATTCATGATGTTTGTCCGACGTAAATCAAAAGGATAAGGAGCTAAGAGCTTATTTAGAATAATAAACCCTGCTAAACCTCAAGCTCCTTCTGTACTTAACCTTTTAATCCTACTTAACTTAATAACTTCTCAGCTTCTTATGGCAAAGCCTCCTATCAACATTGTTCTTATTGGTGCCGGAAATGTTGGTCATCATCTGGGGCATCGCTTTGTAGAGCAAGGATTTTCTATCCAGCAGGTTTTTAGTCGTAAAATCACCAAAGCCAGAAAACTCGCAAAAAAAGTTGGAGCGGAAGCCATTAAAGATTTGACGAATATCCGTCCCGATGCCGATCTTTATATCATTGCTGTTCATGATGATGCGATCCTTAGTGTTGCCCAAAAAATTAGTCCTATTATTCCGACCGCTTTAGTTGTACATACTTCAGGTGCTAAAGCTTGTGTTATTTTAAAGCCTTTTTTTAAAAACTATGGTAGCTTTTATCCCCTGCAAACATTTTCTATTTCGAAAAAAGTAAACTTTGAAATACTCCCACTCTGTATTTATAGTCCTCAAAAACGCAATAGAACTTTTCTAAAAAAAATCGCTCAGTCTATATGTCCAAATGTCTACGAAATTAACGATCAACAAAAAAGCATTTTACATGTTGCTGCTGTTATCGTCAATAATTTTCCAAACTATTTATACCACATTGGCCATCAAATAACAAAAGAACACAAGCTTAGTTTTGATATTTTAAAACCGCTTATTGCTGAAACAGTACACAAGATTCAGGATAAAACACCTAAATCCATGCAAACTGGTCCAGCCAGAAGAGGAGACAAAGAAACAATATCCAGTCATTTGAAATTACTGCAGTCTAATAAAACCTGGACTGCTATTTATAAGCTGTTATCAGAATCAATCGAAAAAGAATTTTGACATTATAGAAATAATCCATACATTCACACTGTATTTAAAATTTAGAGATTCAACACGCTTATTTTTTCGCTTATCCCTACCGTTAATTTTGATTCCTCAAGATACTTATCAAATTGATTTTCAATTTTTATAAGAAATACTTTCGTTCTTACTATCGTTTAATTTTGCTCAAATCACACACTAATAGAACACCCATTACATTTTGAGCAAATGAAATAGACTTATTGCTTTCTATTTATCGAGTCAATAAAGGGAGTTTGAGAATGATAAAATTAGAAAGATCGATTTGTCTAAACCGGAATTATGTGATGCTCCAAATATTTGATTTTCGTCTAGGAGTAATTGGTACTGTCATAGAACCTAACCCTTTTAATAGGTTTAATAAAAGACGGATTGTATAAATCCTAAGTATCTTAACAGCGTCTTTGTATTTTAAACCGACACTATACTAATTACTAAATTTTGACTTATTAAAGTCAAAATATTTGGCCACTCGAAAAGAAAATAAACACCAACAATACCTATTTATAGTATAAAATGTTGGTGTTGTCGCTTTTTTTATCTCTGCCCCAAAACATGCCCAAAGGCAGAAAAACTACACTACCAAAGCCCTTTTAGTAGATTTACTGAAAGGGTTTTTTATTTTTGTGATTAAAATCAAATCAGAGATGAGAATTCTAGGAAATATTGAACACCCCAGCCTAAAAATTACTGTTTTTAAAATGGATGCACGTCTTACTGTAAAGTTTGAAAATGCGCAGTTTGAACAGTCGTATAAATTTAGGCTAAGTGAACAGCTTAATCATCTCAATGATGTAAAACGATTGGTAGACGATAAATTTATCAAAGCTGTTCTAGAAAACTTTAAAGCGCAGCAACATAGCCAAATTCAGGCTATGGATCGTTTTATATCCAAGAACTCGGACGATGAAGTTTTTGATGTAATTATCTGATGAAGTTGTAGAATTCTAAATCGAAATAGCCTACTATTTCTTAGAAGAAATAAAATATTGGATACTAAAAACTATTCCTCCTCTTTGAAGTAAATCTCCATTGATAAGTTCTTCATTTTTTAAAGAGATCGTTTTTAAAAATGAATAAGCGATATCAAAGCTGACATCTTTATTAATGAAATTACTCCAACCAATTGCTCCTCCATAACTAGCAAAATTACGTCTAGAAAAATCACTACTAGCATCTTGAATGAGTTCAATTTGATAAGAAGCATTTGCTTCAACAAATATTTTTTTCTTTCTGCCGATGTTTATATAATATCTTGAAAAAGGAGCAAATTCAACATTAATGGTTCGATAAAGCCTACCTGCATCATATGAAAATGCGCTTCCAACTGCCCAGTTTTGAAATATGAATCGGCCAAAGTGAGGTTTTATATTTTGTATTGTCGTAACTGAGTTTCTTGTATCACTTGGTTCATTTAGAACAAAAGTTCCACCCACAAACCATGTTCCTGCTTGTAGGGCTGTTCTATAATCAAGCATTCGTTCTTTTTGATAATCACGATATCTAAAAAAATATTGGAAGCCTACATTAAAGGAAAGTAAATCCGATTTAAAGACCCGGTCATCGCCAAACTGTTTAAAAATCGTTAAAAAATAATAATCTAATTTAGCTTCAATTGCCAGATGCTTGCTAATAAAATGATCGACACCAATGCCTATAATTCCAGACCTATTAGTAAAGCGTCTACTACTCTGCCCAACCCCAACTGGAGCAAACTTTCCAAGCTCCCATCTAGCTTCTAAATAAAAGCGATTATTTTTTAAAGTATCCTTGAAATAATATCGAGCAAAAAGATCATTTCGAATAAAAGAAGTATTCCTTGAAAGACTAAGACCTATTCCACTTCCAGCCATCCATTGATCATTGATAAAATAACCTAAAGCAAGATTTAAGGAAATATCATTTACACTACTATTGACCCGAGTCGTATTGAGAGAAGAACCACTGCCTCTAACCAACCAATCTCCTTTTTGCTGTTGAGCAATTGAAATGCAGGAATAGAAAAGCAAAAAAAATAATGGGTAGATCTTCATCCTCTTTTCTTTTATTGATAGAACGAACAAAGCAACACTTTAGCGCCCTAACTGATGCTTTAAAAAAGCAACAAAAACAGAAAGTCCATTATCAAAACTAGTATTATTATTGATAATAAGATCTGCACTTTCTTTATAGGGTTTGATATATTTTTCGAAGGTTGGTAAGACGTGATGTTCATATCGATACAAAACATCGTCAACGGGGTAATTGCGTTCCACCTGATCACGATATATTCGTCGAATCACTTTTAAGTTTTCTTTTGCATGTATGAATACTTTGAGGTCCAGAATCTTTCTGATTTTTTTAAAATGAAGCACAAAGATTCCTTCGACAATAATGATAGGTGCTGCATGAAAAGTCAGACTTTTGGGGGTAGCTTTTTCATTATTAAAAGTGTACTCTTCCCGAACAATCGTCTCCCCATTCTGCAATCTTTTAATATCATTTAAAAAGGCTTTTTTATCAATAGACTTTGGAAGATCGAAATGCTTAATGCCTTTCTCATCAGTCCATTGTTGTTCTCTGGGTAGGTAGTAATCATCCTGTGAGATAATGCACACCTCTTTTTCCGAAAACTGTTCCCGAATTTTTTTTATGAAAGATGTTTTCCCCGAACCGCTCCCTCCGGTAATACCAATTAGATAAGATTTGTTTTCCATATTGATGAATAAGATGGTCAAAGTTAGGGATTAGGATCGAAGAATCAATTATAAAAAGAAGGATTTTGACAACTATTGCTTTGAAAGCAATGTTTCTAATAAAATTGGGATTTCAGTAAGCATAGTTATTTAAATATATGAGTTCTTTTTTGGCTAAAGCCTATGGTTTCTTTACATTTGAACGAATCAAAAGCAAACAACTACTATGGAATTCGTTACAGGACTGCTTAGAGGAGTATTAGGGATAGCTGTTTTAATCGGTATTTGCTATCTCTTAAGTTCTAATCGAAAGCATATTGACTGGCCTTTAGTTTTAAAAGGTCTGGCTATTCAATTCATTTTAGCTGTTACTATCTTATACGTTCCGTTTATCCAAAAGATATTTGCAGTAGTCGCCAAATTCTTTGTGATTGTACTAGAGTTCACCAATAAAGGTTCTATATTTTTATTTGGTGATCTGGTTACCAACATAGATGGATTTGGGTATATTTTCGTTTTCCAGGTATTACCTACGATCGTATTCTTCGCAGCTTTGTCTTCCCTACTCTATTATATGGGGATTCTTCAAAAAATCATTTTCGGATTTGCCTGGATCATGAAAAAGATTATGGGTCTTTCTGGCTCTGAAAGTTTAGCCGCTGCAGCAAATGTATTTATTGGTCAAACAGAAGCTCCGCTTATTGTCAAACCCTATCTAGAAAAGATGACTCGATCCGAGTTGCTTTGTTTGATGACTGGAGGAATGGCAACTATTGCAGGAGGCGTATTTGCTGCTTATGTCGGCTACTTGGGAAATTCCTTTGCGGAAATTCCTGAAATGGCAGCTGATGCTATTCAAAGCTCTCCAGCCCTTGTTTTGGAGGTCAAAGAGTTTTTGGCGAAATTTATTTTTGAAGAAGCATTAAACGACCCTAAAATTGCTGACCTCACACAAGCGGCTGCGAATCTCCAAGCTGATCAAATAATAGCTGGGGGAAATTTGCTAGAAAATGAAACCGCTATTGCGGCGGCAGAGGCAACCAGAATTGCTGCTCAAAATCTTTTTGCCCAACATCTGCTAATGGCTTCTATTATATCTGCTCCTGCTGCAATACTCACTTCAAAAATATTATATCCACAGGTTGATCAAGAAAAAGTTGTTGATAATTTTGAATTACCCAAAGACGCTAATGGAAGTAATGTATTAGAAGCGATTTCTATTGGAACAACAGATGGGTTAAAATTGGCAGTAAACGTTGGTGCCATGCTATTGGTTTTTACCGCATTAGTAGCAATGGTCAATTATATCCTCAATGACATCATTGGCTACTATACCCCGATCAATGGTTGGGTAACTCAATTGGCTGAATTCCTAAAAATCAAAGGCTACCAAATTCAAGCTGCTGCTGTGCAAGGCTTAAACCTGGAATTTATTCTGGGTGTACTATTTGCTCCTATAGCCTGGTTATTAGGTGTCCCAAATCAGGATGTTTTTCTAGTCGGTCAACTATTAGGACAGAAAACGGCAATTAATGAATTTTTCGCTTATTCTGAACTCTCTAAAATTACAAAAACACTACATATAAAATCATTAATCATAGTTACCTATGCACTTTGTGGTTTTTCCAACTTTGCCTCTATTGGAATCCAAATTGGCGGAATCGGGGCTATCGCTCCGGGACAGCGTAAAACCTTATCAGAGTTTGGAATAAAAGCTCTGATAGGTGGTACTGTAGCCTGTTTCCTAACTGCCGCGATAGCAGGAATGCTGGTTGATGCAGACTCTTTTATTTTGAATTAAGAGTAGTATTTAAGATGAAAAAAGTACTTTGGTTTTTCTTTATTTTTCTTTCGATTGGTGTAGGTATTTACCCTATGCTTTACTTTTTCACGGATATGAGCGGAGGGCTCTTATCTACAAAGGACGTCGAATTGATTCAGAGTCAAATTTGGAATTTTTCTTTTTACGCACACATCCTCACTGGTGGTTTAGCTCTATTATTTGGATGGATTCAATTTTCAAAAAAAATAAGAAATAAAAATCTTCGTCTACATAGAAACCTTGGAAAAGTATATTTAATAGTAGTTCTAATAAGTGGTTTCAGTGGTTTTTACTTAGCCATGCATGCCTATGGAAATGAAATCACAAAATTAGGTTTTGGGACGCTTTCAATTTTATGGCTTTACACCGGATGGTTGGCTTATTCTGCTATAAAAAAAGGGGATGTAGAAAAGCACCGAAAATGGATGATTCGAAATTACGCCTTAACCTGGGCAGGCGTTATGCTTCGACTCTGGTTACCACTCTTTCAATTTGGCTTTGGCCTCAGCTTTTTCATATCCTATTCCATCATTGC
>CAYXQH010000104.1:0-12836 GCA_964467425.1 uncultured Saprospiraceae bacterium | reverse complement strand
CACATTGATTATTTTTTTTCATAATGAAAAAATCAAATAATAATTTCCCAATTTATGACTGGCTCTTTTATTGTTTTCTACCTTACTTTTTGCCCATGCCAGGCATACCGCCCATCATATTTCCAAAACCCTTACTATTAGAAAGCTTATGCATCATTTTCCGCATTTGCTCAAATTGCTTAATAAACTGATTGATTTCATGAATCGATTTTCCACTACCTGCTGCAATTCGACGCTTTCTACTCATATTCAGTACTTCAGGATGGCCACGTTCTTGAGGGGTCATAGAAAAGATAATCGATTCTACTTTTGCAAAAGCGGAATCATCAATGTCTATATTTTTTGTCATTTTACTCATTCCTGGAATCATATTCATCAGGCTTTTAAGATCACCCATTTTTCGAATCTGATTCAACTGGCTCAAGAAATCATCAAAATCAAATTTATTTTTCTTGATTTTCTTTTCAATTCTCTTCGCTTCTTTTTCGTCAAACTGCTCTTGTGCTTTTTCAACGAAAGAAACAATATCACCCATACCTAGAATTCGCTGTGCCATCCGATCAGGGTGGAAGACATCAAGCGTATCCATTTTTTCTCCCATACTTACAAACTTGATGGGCTTCCCAACAGTATACTTTACAGTTAAAGCAGCACCACCACGTGTATCACCATCTAGCTTGGTAAGCACAACTCCATCATAATCCAATCGTTCGTTGAAGTTTTTAGCAGTATTTACCGCATCTTGTCCAGTCATGGAATCCACTACGAAAAGCGTTTCATTTGGAGTAACTGCTTCTTTAATGTTTTGGATTTCCTTCATCATCTCTTCATCTATAGAAAGACGACCAGCGGTATCAATGATGACTACATCATGTCCATTGGTTTTTGCATGAAGGATCGCATTCCCAGCAATATCTACCGGATTTTTATTTTCAGGCTCTGCAAATACAGGTACATTGATCTGTTCACCGAGCACTTTGATCTGGTCAATTGCGGCAGGTCGATATACATCACAGGCAACTAAAAGTGGTTTTTTATTTCTTTTTCCTTTTAGATGGTAGGCCAATTTTCCGGAAAAAGTGGTTTTACCAGATCCTTGAAGACCAGCAACAAGAATAACTGCGGGGCTTCCTTTAATATTAATACCGACAGCAGCACCTCCCATCAGCTCCACTAATTCATCCATCACTATCTTTACCATCAACTCGCCAGGCTTCACCGCATTTAGGACATTTTGGGTGCCTAAAGCCTCTTCTTTGATCTTATCGGTAAATTCTTTGGCAATTTTATAGTTTACATCGGCACCAACTAATGCTCGACGAATCTCTTTTATCGATTGGGCAACATTTATCTCTGTTAACTTTCCTTCACCTTTAAGCGTTTTAAAGGCTCCTTCCAACTTTTCATTTAAACTATCAAACATGATTTATTCTTATTTTTTTGATTGCAAATATAGTAAAATTTGATTTATAGGACTGCATTTATTATAAGGGTTAAGGCTCAAAAATGTTTAAAAAAGCCCTTTCTGTTACTGAATGTTTTCCATATTACTTCTAGGTCAAACTTAAAGCAGTATTTCATTTCATGCTCTAAACTTGAAATAGTGGCTTTATATGGAATATTTTTTTTATTTGAAGGCATTTCTTATCTTTGAACAGCGAATTTTCGCAATTACTTAAAACCAATACCCTTCATGAGAAGAATTCTGCCCATTGCCCTAATGGCGCTAACCCTACTTTTGGGTTGTGCTAAAGAACAAATTGACAAAAACACACCGGAAAATTCCACTGATCCAGTTAGTAAATCAGCATTGAATAGCCAGATTCGAACATCCATTGAACGTAATGGTGTTTTTCGCTGGTCTTCTGTTACTGATCATTTTTTGTGGAGTGCAGGTATGCAAAGCGACTCTCTTTTTGCGCTTGGCTACCAAATCGAAGGAACGACAGATTTAAAATCAAAGATTCATCAGATTAATATTGAAAGTACGGACTGGGTTGACACTCGGGATCAAGTATTAAATATTATTCTTGAAGGAGAAAAGATTTATACGCCAGATATTACTATTGAAGAATTATTGCCTTATGGAATGCCAAAAGTACTTCCAACTATGGCGGTTCGAATTACGAACTTAGAGACTATTGAACGCTTGCGTGCTATGCCGGAAGTTGTTCGGTATTTAGAAAGCATGAGTTATGAAATTCCATCTATGACTGCAGCAGCAGGTAGAAGTTCCTCTGGTTGCGATGGTGATCCGGATTACAATATCAATTCTGGAGATTACACGACTATTTCTCCATATGTAAAAAGGTCCTGGCACTTTGGAACGTCTGCTATTCCATCTGCATGGAATACGACAACCGGAGATGGTGTAACGCTTTGTGTAATTGATACAGGAGCTTCTGATGATCAGGAAAATTTAGGCTCACAATTTAACAGTGGACAATCTCAAGGAAGAACGGTAGAGCGTTATAGTACACATTATTCTGGATGGTGGTGGTGGAGATCTTTGGATCCTCCGCATGATGATTGTGGTCATGGAACATCTATGTGTGGATTAGCTACTGCACCAAGAGGTACAGATGGAAATGCAGTTGGAGTTGCCTATAATTCAGATTTGATTTCTATACGAGCAGTTGAAGATGTGGTTATTAATACAGCCGATGAGAAAGAAGGTGTAAAAGATGCTTTGATTCTTGCAGGAAATCGATCAGATGTTAAAGTAATTAGCATGTCAATCGGAACACCATTTTGGAGTGGAACGGTTGCAGATGGTATTTACTATGCTCATAATAATGGGAAATTTATTGCAGCAGCAGCAGGTACGTCTTTTTCATGGACATCTTGGTGGGGCGTTATTTTTCCAGCTAATATGAATGAAACCGTTGCGATTACTGGTGTGAAAGATGCTTCAGATCCAATGGATCGTTGCGAAACTTGTCATGATGGTCCTCAGGTTGATTTTGTAATGAAAATGGAGCGAACGGCAAATACAGATCGTCATGCTATTGGATTAGCATTAGATACCAATCAGCCAAAGTACATTGGCGGTTCGTCAGCTGCGACAGCTAGTGTTGCGGGAATAGCTGCTTTAGTTTTTGCTAATAACCCAGGAGCAACACGTGAAGATGTATACGATGCTATGAAAGTGAATAGTTCTTTCTATCCAAATAAAGATAATAATTTTGGATGGGGAGTTGTTGATGCAGCCGATGCGGTGAATGAGTAGCGTTTAAGATAATATTATAAAAAAACCGAGCTTCAATTTTGGGGCTCGGTTTTTTTATGGAGTATTTTTTGAAAATTATTGATTCTACTTTTGCCATTGCCGCAAAAGTAGCAAAAAGTCTAGACCTTAGATTTTTTGACTAAAATACAAATGCTCCTCACTCACGACCCGAACCGTTCAGCTCTCTTTTATTCATTCTGGAAATTTTTGATTCCTCTTTATCGCTTCACTATGCGAATCGCTCTTTATGCACTTCTAATTTGTATTTCTTGACGTCAAAACCTCAAATGGTCAACTCAATTTCCTTTTTTAAAATACATGAGCTTGAATGAAGCCTTTCGTTTTGTAACAAATTAAAATACTTCACGTTACCAAATTAAGCTTTGGTGTTCTCTCTACTTACCATTTTTCTCCAACCAAAGCAAATACTAATCAAGGAGGCTTCTGATTATTGCAATCTGGTGTAGATAATTTAGTTTGATAAAAGAAAATTGTACGTCACATTTTAAGAAATGCAGTCTTTTTTTGTTGCCTAAATTTGATGAAATTCATTTTCTAATTCCTATTTAATCCAACTATCATGAGCAGCAGCGATTTCAACAGACTTATCGGCTTACTTTCCAAATTAGATAATGCAACCAACAAGGCTTCCAGAGTAGATGGTAGTTTTCAAAAATACCATATCAACTCCATGGAAGTATTGAGAGATTTACCACTGCATCTTAAACGTCTGGAGCAGGGATTGAAAACAGCGAAAATTATTGATTAAGAATTAAGAATTTGTTTTCTAAATCTTGGGATTCTAAAAGTATCGGTTAACCACCATAGGACTGGGAATCCAAGAATCGGAAGAAAGATTAAGGTAGAAATCCATTTGCCAAAATTTCCAAAACTGACCAGCCAATCCTGGAGTGGTCCCATAAACTCTATGAGCCACAAGACTCCGAATAATTCATTTTTACTCAACGCATAAGAAGCGATCCAAACTAAGGTCAGGATTAATAAAATGGTACCGGAGATTTTCTTTCCCAGATAGAATCGGTGTGCTCCAAAGAGTCCCAGAAAGAACCAAAGGAAGTAGGCTTTCTTTAGAGTAGGTTCGTTGTGGTTGCTGGATGGAGGAATCAAGATTATAAAGTATTAGTCAAACCTACCTTTGCCGGTAGGCAGGAATTAAATCCCTTCTTTTGGTTTAAAAAATTTGCTCAACAACGTTCATTTTAAATTCGGGGATGAATTATTTGCCTATTATTTAATTACACCTAGTTCTTTCCCAACTTTTGTAAATGCTGCCACCGCCTTGTCAAGATGAGCACGTTCGTGACCAGCAGATATCTGAACCCGAATTCGAGCTAGATCTCTTGGGACTACTGGAAAGAAAAATCCAATGACATAAATTCCCTCATCTAAAAGTTTATTTGCAAATTCCTGAGAAAGCTTTGCTTCATAAAGCATGATGGGAACAATAGCATGTGTACCCGGAATGATATCAAATCCGGCTTTAGTCATTTCTTCCCGAAAGTATTTCGTATTGTCTTCTAACTTGTCTCGTAATGCGGTAGAACCACTTAATAAATTCAATACTTTAATGGATGCACCAACAATTGAAGGTGCTAAAGTATTGGAAAATAAATAGGGTCTTGATCGTTGACGAAGTATATCGACAATTTCTTTTCTTGCTGCCGTAAATCCTCCGGATGCACCACCCAAAGCTTTTCCAAAAGTACCAGTGATAATATCGACCCGACCCATCGCATTACAATGCTCATGTGTTCCTCTGCCTGTCTTTCCAACAAAACCAGTGGAGTGGCATTCATCGACCATAACCATCGCATCATATTTATCTGCGAGATCACAAATTTTATCAATTTGAGCAATCGTTCCGTCCATTGAAAATACACCATCCGTTGCAATTAATCTTCGGCGAGCACCTTTAGCTTCAATAAGTTTTGCTTCAAGATCAGCCATGTCATTCGTTTTGTACCGAAAGCGTTGTGCTTTACAAAGTCGAATCCCGTCAATGATAGAAGCATGATTTAAGGAATCTGAAATGATCGCATCTTCTTTTCCTAATAAAGGCTCAAACAAACCTCCATTTGCATCAAATGCAGCTGCGTATAATATCGCGTCTTCCATGCCGAGGAAGGCAGCTATTTTTTCTTCCAGCTCTTTATGAATATCCTGTGTACCACAGATAAACCGAACAGAAGACATACCAAAACCATGTGTGTCGATCGTATCTTTAGCAGCTTGTATCACGTCAGGATGACTGGACAAACCGAGGTAATTATTAGCACAGAAATTTAAAACTTCTTCTCCTTTTGTTGTTTGAATTTGAGCAGATTGTGGCGTAGTGATGATTCGTTCTTCTTTATACAAACCAGAATCTTTGATCTCTTTTATTTCTTGCTCTAAAACAGGACCTACAGACTTGAACATTTTATTTTAATTTGAGGGTTAAGGTTATTGGTATAAAAAGTGGATAGAGAGCGCTAAGGTAAATAAAGTGTTTAGGTTTTATAGCTCATTAGATATTTCTAAATTTTTATTTTCCTTTTTTCTTCGTCTCTTTTTTTTTAAGTTGAGAATCATATCTTTTGTCATCTCTTCCAGGTTGAATTTAGGTTTCCATCCCCAATCTTTTCGCGCAAAAGAATCATCGATACTTTCCGTCCATGAATCTGCAATTGCTTGTCGAAAGTCAGGTTCGTAGCTGACTTCAAAGTCGGGAATAAATTCGTGAATGGCTGCAGTTATTTCTGCAGGAGTGAAATCCATCCCAGATAAATTATAACCCGTTCGGATAGAAATATCCTCCGCAGGAGCATCCATCAGAAGCATAGTCGCACGAATAGCGTCTTCCATATAAATCATGGGTAATCGCGTATCTGCTCTAAGGAAACATTTATAAGGAATTCCGCTGACAGCATAGTGGAAAATTTCAACAGCATAATCTGTGGTTCCACCTCCTGGATTGCTTTGATAGCTGATAATTCCGGGGTATCGGATAGAGCGGATATCGATATTATGTTTTTTGAAATAGTATTGAGCCCAGTTTTCGCCGGCAGCTTTACTTATGCCATAGACAGAGCTAGGGTGGAGAATCGTATTTTGCGGAGTATTTTGCCTAGGAGTCTGATGCCCAAAAACGGCAATGGAACTAGGCGAAAATATTTTTGAAATATTTAATTCACGAGCAGCTTCCAGCACATTAAATAAGCCATCAATATTAATCTTCCATGCGAATACAGGTCTTTTCTCCCCAGTTGCGGAGAGAATAGCCGCCAGATGATAAATTTGAGTGACTTTGTATTTATTGATGAGTTCAGCAAGGCGATTTCTATCCAGTATGTCCAGAAATTCAAATGGACCAGCCTTTATTTCTGGTTCTCTGATATCTGTTGCAATCACGTTTTCTTCACCAAAAATACTTCTCAATGAATGGGTTAGTACAGAACCGATCTGTCCATTTGCTCCCGTAACTAAAATTACGTCCTTTCTCATAGA
Source organism: uncultured Saprospiraceae bacterium (assembly GCA_964467425.1). Lineage (GTDB taxonomy): Bacteria > Bacteroidota > Bacteroidia > Chitinophagales > Saprospiraceae > JAHDHW01. The sequence goes on along the minus strand of CAYXQH010000104.1, from coordinate 6,100 downwards.
TCTCAAACAATGGTTTAATTTGGTAATAAGTAGTAAGCCAAAAAAATTGATATAATAAATTTTTAAGGTCCACTCAGATATTTCAACGTAATTTCCTCCCGATAGCTATCGGGATCAATTACTTATGAAATTTCTTCGGGACAATTTATTATAAGCAATCTTAGTTTGGCACATACAGTCCAAACAATCTTAATCAAAGATACAATTAATTCGATTTGTATCTTCATCGTTTACAATGCACAAAATAGGAATATTCGGGAGATATTCTTCTATCTTTTCAGACAATAATTTGTGTCAAAAAGGCGCAATAGGGACATTTTTTATGAATTGGTAAGTTTTATTTTGATAATCCATTTCACAACAAAAGGATTGTATTCCATTGCTTACCATTAAGTATTTTACCTGAAGAGGAAGATTATAACGAGCGATTTGATCGAACGTTTTTTGAGTAATTTTAACTTTTGAGGATTTACATTCTACCAATAAAAAAGGGGAGAGGGCCTTATCGTAAATGAGTAGGTCGCATCGTTTTTTCATTTCATTGACCTTTAAACCTTGTTCGGAACGGATTAGATTTTTATTGTAATTTCTATCTTGGATGAGGTATTGTAAAACTAATTGCCGGACTAATTCTTCTGGTTGAAGGATCAGATGTTTTTTTCTTAAGGGGTCATAGATTAAAGTTTTACCTGCTTCTTTCTTTAGTTGAAGGTGTTCTTTAAAAATAGTAAAATCAATATCGATTTCCATGCAAGACTAGTTGTTGTTTAGTGAAGAAAGCGCCATTTTTAATTCAGGATAGACTGGTATGAGTTGTTCTTTCAAGTCAAGCATTTTTTCTTGTAAATTTTTAAACTCAGCAGTCACACTTTCTTTTTCAATTTGCTCTGCTATTTTATGTTGCTCTCTTAGGCCAATCATGATATAGTTTGACTTTAGGCGATGAGCAATTCTTTTGATCATCTCCCGGTCTCCAGCTTCTATTGCTGCAATTATTTCTTCTATCATTTTTGGTGTTTCTGTTAAAATAGCTTCCAGTATTTCAACAACGGGCTCTTTTTGTTGATCAAAAGTCGTTAATAAATTGTGGATATTAAAATCAGAAGCCTTGTTCTCCGGGGGAGTTGAAACAGTAGAGGTACTTGATCTCTTTTCAAGCATATGTTGAATCAGATTTAAGATAGATCTTAATTGATCTAACTCGCTACTTTTTTGTAAAACTTGAATAGCGCCATAGGCTAAAGATTTGTCAATGATTTCTTGCTCTAAATAACCTGATAATAAAATGAAGGGTTGTCGATCAATATATTTTTTAAGATCAAAAGCTTTACCGTCCGGTAAATTGAGATCACAAATAACAAGATCGTAGTTGTTTGCTTCTAAGAGTAATTTTGATTCTTCTATTTTATCTGCAATAGTGAGACTACAATTCAGGTCGTTTTTTTTAATCAATCTGCTTAAAGCTAATTGATCAATTACATCATCTTCGATTACCAGAATATTTAACATGTTTTAGTGCTATCTGTTTTATTTTAGAATAGTAAAGGAGAATTTACTTCCTTTACCAAGGGTGGACTCCAAACTTATTTTTCCACCATGTAATTCTACGATTCTTTTTACAATTGTCAAGCCTATTCCAGTACTTTCTAATTGATCTCTAGCCTGAAGTGTTTGAAAAATCTTAAAAATTTTATCAAAATGGCGTCGTTCAATTCCCGGTCCATTATCTTCAACAATAAATTTATGGAATTGGTTTGCATCTTTATAACTAATCTTTATTAGACCGATTTTTTTATCATTGAATTTTAGTGCATTGCTGATTAGATTTTGAAAAACCTGATAGATTCTAATTTTCTCACAATTTACTAAAGGCATTTTTTTGTCAATTTCAATAGAGAATTGTTTTGGCGGATCCAGGCTATAAATGATTTGCTCTACCAATAGCTTTAGATCAACTTTCTGTTTTTCTAATTTAATTCTGCCTAATCGGCTGTATTCCAAAATTCCTTCAATAAAATTTTGCATCCGATCTGCACGTCCTGTTAAAAGCTTTAAATGCTTTTTGCCTTCCTCGTCAAAAAGGTATTCATAATCTTCTATAATCCAGGAGGATAAAGAGCTTATCGCTCGAAGTGGTGCTTTCAAATCATGAGAAACGATATAAGCAAAGTCTTTCAATTCTTTATTGGCAGATTCCAATTCATTGTACAATTGTTCTCGCTTTGCTTCTGCATTTTTGAGTGCAGTAATATCTCTGGCAATATCTCGAGAACCCATGTATTTTCCATCTTCAATTATTGCATTAGAATTGACTTGTATATATTTTACGTTACCAGATTTAGTTATTATTCGACCTTCATAATTGATGTAATAGCCTTCATTTATCAGTTTCTTTAGATATTCGTTCGATTTTTCTATATCCTCCGGATGAATGATGTCTCTAGCATTCATTTTTTGGAGTTCCGAAACGGAATATTCTAATAAACGTTCACCAGCAGTATTGACTTGAGTGAATTGCCCATGCTCATCAAGTACAAGCAGCGCATCATACATATTGTTGAACAAGTCTTGATATCGAGTATTAGATTCTATCATTTTATCCTCTACCTGCTTCTGCTCTGAAATGTCTTGAATCGTACCAATGAGCTTTATCGTCTTTCCATTTTTTTGTAATGCTTCACCTTTAGAAATCGTATGGATTACTTCGCCAGACTTTTTAATTTTTCTAGTTTTTAATACATATGGTTTGCCAAGCTCCGTGCATTCTTTTACGGCACTTAATATTTTAGGTAGATCCTCCGGGTGGATCATTTTTTTATAATCAGGGTAGTTAGGGGGAGGTAAATGAGGTGAAATTCCAAATATTCGATAAGTGCCTTCTGACCATTCTATTTCATTAGTCATAATGTCAAACTCCCAGTTACCGATTTTCGCCATCCGCTGCGCTTCTTTTAACTGACCTTCACTTCTTTTTAAGGCGTCTTGAGTTCGGATTAAATCGGTAATTTCTTTACCATAAATCGTTGCACCTATCACCTGATTTTTCTCATCTCTAATTGGAGAAATGTTGACTATGTCTATTCTGTTTTTCCCATCAATGTTATATTTACGATCGATTGTAACAATTTCGCCACTAAAAGCTCTGTTATAAAAGGAAAGCCATTGTTCGCGAACTTTTTTATCCCTAGGCAATATGATGTCTCCCAATTTGGGACCCTTTATTTTAAATAGTTTTCCAACTATTTTTGAAGCAGTTTTATTATAATCAATCAAGTGATAAGCTTTGTCTATTGCAAAGATTTTATCTTCTGTACTATCCAGAATGGCTCTGATTTTAGCCTCATTTTCTTTCATGGTAGATATAGCAATCTTTTGCGTTGTTATATTTTCGATGAAGCCAATGAGTAAGGTTTCATTTTCTAAATGAACCAGAGAACGGGTAGCTGTTGCCCAAAAAACACTACCATCTTTTCTTATGTATTGCTTTTCAGTTTTAAAAGAAGAAATCTCTCCTCTGACCAGTTTTTTCATGTTGGTCATAATCTCTTCTCTGTTTTCTTTAAAAACTAAATCTGACCTTTTTAATTCATTTAGTTCTTCTTTTACATAACCAAATAGCTCTGTAAATTTTTTGTTGACTAATTTGAATTCTAAGCTTTCTACAGAACGGATTAGGATAGGGATTGGACTGGTTTCAAAAAGCTTAGTAATTCGTTCTTCTTTTTCTTTTAAAGCTATAGCTGCTAATTTAACATCGGTAATGTCACTAATAATTGCAATAATTCCTATTACTTTTCCTGCTGCATTTTTATAGGGTGAAATCTTTGCTTTGACCCACCATTTTTTGTTCGACTTTTTACGAAGATGCTCAAACTGAATTTCCAGACTATTTCCTTTAAAAACTTTATCTACATATTTAAAAACTTTAGTTGATTGCTCATTATTAGGAAGAAGTTTATCGATTGGTTTACCGATGATTTCTTCGCTAGGGTATTCGCTTAATTCTGAAAGTCGATCATTGACTACAATAATCTCTCTATCCAAATTGCTGATAATTAGACCTTCAGTAATGTTTTCTAAAATCAGTTTACTTTTTTGAACTTCATTTTCGGAATCTAATATACCTGCCTGAAGCTTTTCCATTTGAAGATTGGTATACGTCTGTTTTATACAAAGGCTAAACCTGGAAAATATTGGCTGTAAAATAGAAATTGTACTTTTAGGTAAAGGAGATTGTGTTTTTGCATCATAGGCTAAAAGAAGAAAGTTTTGTGAAAGCTGAAATCTATAAATTACTCCTTTTTCTAAGTTGGTGAAACCATCAAAAATCCCTTTTTCTTTTCCATTTAAAATAGTTGTATCATAAAATTGATTGTTGCTAAACTTGGATATTTGATGTTTGTTTTCAAAAATTCCAGTTCGAATAATATTCCTGTTATTCTTAAAATATTTTGTAAAATTTCTGGCAGTATCTGTTTCTCTAATCCATAATTCACAAGAAGTAAAATGCAAGAGTTTTTTTAAACAGGAAGTGAACTCCTTGGTGTTATTTTCAAGGTTTTCATGAATACCAATACTCATGGAGAGTTCAAGTAAGGAGGCGGTATCTAATGAAGGTATGTCGGGTTTTTTTGTCATTAGCTTTGCAATGAAGGATTATAGGATTCCTCTTTAAGCATTCTATATATGGTCGACTTTCCAATATCCAGTTTTTTGGCAACTAAAAGCACATCATTATTGTATTTTTCTAAAAAGTGAAAAATGATTTTGCGAGTGTAGTCTTTTAAAGGCATTTCTGTAATTAAAAAAGCATCTGCTTTTCTTGGGCTATTAAAACTAATATCTTCAGGAGCAATGGTTTCGTTTTCTGCCATTACGCAAGCTAGTTCTATTATTGCTTTCAACTCCCTAACATTACCCGGGTAATAATAGGTCATAAGTTTCTCCTTTGATTCCTTGGTAATAGTCTTGCGATCCATTCTATTTAGTTCGCAAAATTCATTTAAGAAATACATCGCCAATAATAAAATATCATTTCCTCGTTCGCGAAGAGGAGGTACTTCGATAGGTAAACCAAGTAATCTATAATATAGGTCTTCTCTGAAATTACCTTTTTCAACTTCAGAAGATAGATTTTTATGTGTGGCTACTATTATTCGAGTATCAAATTTGATGACTTTCGTACCACCAACACGCATGATCTCTCTTTCCTGGATAGCTCTCAACAATTTAGCTTGCAATTGGATATCCATTTCAGCAATCTCATCTAAAAAAAGCGTTCCATTATGTGCTAATTCAAATTGACCAGGCTTTTGTTGATCGGCGCCAGTAAAAGCACCTTTTTCATATCCAAACAATTCACTTTCTAATAATTCTTTCGGAATTGCGGTAACATTGACTGGGATGAATGAACCTGATTTTCGATAAGAATTTTTGTGAATGCTTTTAGCAATGACTTCTTTTCCTGCACCGGTTTCACCTGTTATAGAAACAGAGATATTAGTTTTAGTTGCCTTTTCAATAAGTTTAAAAACTTTTTGCATTGGTTTACTATTCCCAATGATCGTTTTTTCAGATGAATACTTATTTTCTAATTCTTCCGTCAGAACCTCTACTTTTTTCTTAAGATTGATATTGTTTTTTAACCGTTCAATCGAAACTAAAAGACGATCTTTTGTTTCTTCATTTTTAACAATATAATCATGTGCGCCATTTCTAAGTAATTGAACAGCTATGGCAATATCATTTTGTCCAGATAAGATGATCACCTCGGTATCGGGGCGAATTTTTTGAATCTTCTGTAAAACTTCCTTTCCGTCCATGTCGGGTAAACTATAATCTAAAGAGATGATTGCGGGTTTTTTCTCTAAATTATCAAGACATTCTTTACCTGTGGAATAGATAAAGATTTCATGGTCAGGATCTAAAGCAAATACATACTTGATTAGTCTGACGTAGATGGGATCATCTTCGACGATGAATATTTTTGTTGGAGAAAGCTTTGAGGTCATAGACTTAATTTACCAATTTTTCCACAATATGGAAAAAAAATCAAAATTGGAAAAATGTCCCAGAAGAAAATTTAATTAATATTTTGTTT
>CAYXQH010000103.1:0-12889 GCA_964467425.1 uncultured Saprospiraceae bacterium | reverse complement strand
CTGGTGTGCTCCGTGCAGGCTATTGGAAGAGACGACCTTTGCAGATCCTACAGTCGTTAATTATGTTTCAAAAAATTATATTCCTGTAAAAGTAGATATTGATAATTTTGATGGTATTGCTTTGAAACAGCGTTATAATGTGCAAACTATTCCTACAATTATAGTTTTTAATTCGAAAGGAGAGTTGCTCGAAAAATATGATGAATCGCTTCCTACTTCAAAAATGTTGGCGCTGCTGAAAAGGCACAATAAACCAGTCAACAGAATTAAAAGTAAAACAAGAGTAGAATCTTCTGATACCTGGATGAAGCCTTTGCCTTCGCCTCCTGCACCTACGAGTAAACCAAAACCACCTGTAGTTCGGGAATCACATTCGCCTATGAAACCTGCGACGCCTTCAAGACCTGACAAAAAGCCGGTCACACCACCAAGAGTGGAGGATATTAGACCATCTCTTCCAAAACCTCTTCCACAAGGAAATGGATTGTATCGTTTTAAAGTAACCAATCAGGCTTCTCAAGGATTTAGCGTGCAGATAGGTGCTTTCGGGCAATATGGAAATGTCTTGAGGCAGGTTGCTAAAATTCAAGGTATGTTTGATGTTCCAATAATTGTTCATATTACAGACAATGGCGAACGAGAGATTTACAAAATACTTCTTGGGGAGTTTAGCTCCAGAAAACAAGCCATAAATTATCAAAGTAAAATCAAAAATAAAGGCGTTGAAGGTGTCATTAAAGATCTTTCAACCATGAAATAGCAAACCGATTATTCCTGAGTAATGATCGAAAAATATTCATTCAGTTATTTACAGTATAAGATATATTAAAACGGTATTCGGTTTTAGGTTTTCGGAGGAATCGAATCACTAAAGCCAAATACCGATTAAACCTTTCACCAAGTGTAAAAAGGGTGGTGTCATGACTCCATACATAAAATAATTTGGGATAGCCCATATTTTTCTATTTTTGCTAAAAAAATGGCTTCCACTCTTATTCGAAATATCAAAATACTGGTTCAAACGAACGATCCAAAAGATCCATTAAAAGGTACCGCTATGCGAGCATTACCTTCTTTGGAAAATGCCTGGATGTTGCTTGAGGATTCCATCATCAAAGATTTTGGAAAGATGGAAAACTGCCCGGAGCGAGCTGAGCATATGATTGATGCAACAGATAGAATGATATTCCCAAGTTGGTGCGATTCACATACTCATTTAGTATTTGCAGGAAGTCGGGAAGGTGAATTTGTAGATCGGATCAATGGATTAACTTATGAAGAGATTGCAAAAAGAGGTGGAGGAATTTTAAATTCTGCTGCGCGCTTACGAAATGCCGATGAGGAAGAACTCTTTGAAGCAGCTAGTTTACGGCTTAAAGAAGTCACTGCTTATGGAACAGGAGCTATTGAAATAAAAAGTGGCTATGGCTTAAGCACAGATGCAGAGCTCAAAATGCTTCGAGTGATCCGTAGACTTAAAGCGACTTCCGATGTTCAGATAAAAGCAACTTTTTTAGGAGCTCATGCGCTACCACTCGACTATAAAAACAAGAGAAAGGATTATATTGATTTGCTGATTAAGGAGATGCTTCCAAAGATTGCAGCTGAAGAACTTGCTGATTACATTGATGTTTTTTGTGAAAAGGTTGCTTTCACTGTTGCAGAAACGGAAGAGATTATGGAAGCTGGAGCGAAACATGGTTTAAAACCCAAAATCCATACTAACCAATTTAACTGTATGGGAGGTATCCAAGCCTCTGTAAAACATGGAGCCATTTCAGTGGATCACCTTGAAGTGATTAATGATGAAGAAATCGAGTGCTTATTAGGATCAAAAACGATAGGCACTCTGTTACCATCAGCTCCTTTTTTCATCAATGATCATTATCCTCCTGCTCGAAAAATGCTAGATGCAGGAATGGCCATAGCGCTTGCTACTGATTTTAATCCAGGCTCTACGCCTTCCGGACGAATGCCTTTTGTTTTATCTCTGGCTTGTATTAAAATGCGTATGTCGCCAGAAGAAGCCATTAATGCTGCTACCTTGAACGGCGCTTTTGCGATGGAATTAAATAAGCAATTGGGAAGTATTGCAAAAGGGAAAATCGCTAATTTCTTTATAACAAAACCAATTCCTTCCATAGCCTATATCCCCTATTCTTTTGGAAGCGATTTGATTGAAACCGTTTTTTTAAATGGCAAACAAATTTAAATAGCCCATCTCTTCATTTTATCTATCTGCCATGGAGCCTAAATTAGCATTTAGTTGACAAAGAAAAGGCGAAAAAGAAGCTTGTTTTGTGGAAATATTAGCTTAAATTTGTATTAGTTTTACCCTATTAATTGCCCGTCATTCAAGCAATAATCTCTAAGAAAAGCCAGTTAGTACTTAATACACTGACATTGTGCACGCTTCTAATATAGTTTCTGCAAAATTTGGAACTAACTTTGTAATATTAAAATCATTGTTAATTTGAGTTTTTTGCTCATATATTTTCAATGATTAAACAAACACATAGTCAAAGTTTTTACTGAAAGCTTCCTGAATATCACAAACCAAAATAAAAATCTCTTTTAAACCTGGCCTGAAATGCTCTTAAGTATATTGATTGAGCTATTTTTGCCGGAATTAAATGATACTAAAGACTATTGAAAAAATCCATCTTTCTTATGAAAAGACGTTTCATCCCACTAGCCTGCTTTATTTTTATTGCATTTTTTGCTACTGCACAGACGCCAAATACCATTGACATAGGGTTTACCCCGAATCAAAACAGCAATCTCAGTAGCATGGCTTGTCCTCCTGGAGCCAATCCTGATGGAGGAACATCCACTCAAACCTTATTCCCTAATGCACAATCCAATGATGTTTTGTTCCTATGTTTAGGAGATTCTCTTGCGATTGATCATTCCGGAGGAGATTTAAGTGGAGATCCGGAGCCGCTTTCAGCTCCAGGATTTAGTTATGTTTTTTATACTTGTCCTCCAACTAATACAGGACCTACTTCCGCTGATATTATAAGTGATCCATGTCATTTGGTTGTAACGCCTGGAATGGTTACTGCGGTTCAGGCAGGTATTGACATTAACGGAGATGGTGACTTTTTTAATCAAGGACAGGTACAAACAGGTTTAAACGGAGGAGACCCAATGCAATTATGGTTTGCTCCGGTAACACTGGATAACTTTGCTGCATTTGGATTTGATCCTGACCCCAACACGGGAGAACCAGGACCTTGTATCAATGTAAATACTACTGATGCATTTACGGTTACTTATTTAAATGCAATTGATGGGATAAACGTCAATACTTCTACAAATGGAAATTGTAGTGGTTCCTTTACTGTAACAGGTGGTTTACCAGAATTTGATGGAAGTACTTATACTAATTTAACGATTAGCCTAAATACTGATCCAACAGTAGTTGCAGATATAACTGGAGCTAACTTTACGCATAATGATAATATTCAATTTACCGTACCGCAATCAGGCGTTTATGATGTCTTAATCGAAGATGGAAAAAGTTGTGCTGCAAGTTTTACGATTAACATGACGGCATGTCAAGATGTAACCTTTGATGCTACGGAAGAATTTGGTAATACTGGTAGTACCGTATGTGTACAAATTGATGTAAGTGATTTTACCGATGTACTCTCTTTTCAATATACTATAAACTGGGATCCAACGGTTCTCCAGTTACCGACGCCGATTTCAGCTTCTGTAAATAACTTAGGTGCTATTTCCGATATCCAGTTTGGTCCTGCTTCTCCAACAAACTCATTAACAGTAAGTTGGTTCGATGCTGACTTCTCTGGAGAATCTTTGCCCAATGGAACTGGAATTTTTGAAATCTGCTTTACTGTAATTGGAGCCACTGGAACAAGTTCACCTATAACCTTTTCAGGTAGCATGACACAGATAGAAGTCCTAGGTTCAGGCGGAAGTTTTCCACCGTATGGTTTTAATGGTCAAGCTGGTTCTGTGACGGTTGCTGGGGCTATGGTATTAACCTTTACAAGTTGTAGCTCTCCTTCTGGAGGAAATAATGTAGGAAACTTTACTGTCACAGCATCAGGAGGAATTCCACCTTATACCTATACATGGGTGAATGCTGGCAATGCTGCAATATTTGGCTCAGGTACTATTCCAATGACTGGAGATTCAGATACAGCAGGAGACAATATGCCCGCTGGTGATAATCCTTTGCCTCCAGGAACCTACGATGTAGTTTTAACGGATGCTAATGGAGCTATGCAAATGGCAAGCGTAGAAATTTTTGATGCTCCAGAGCTTTTAGTTTTTATAAATGGAACACCACCAACCTGTGCTAATTTATCTGATGGTTCGATGGAAATTACTTCTTTGCCTTTAGGCGGAGTTGCTCCACATAATATAGTCTGGTCCAATATGCAAACCGGCGTTACGTCTATCAACGGATTGAGTCAAGGTGCTTATTCCGTAACTGTAACGGACGCTGCAGGCTGTATGGAGTTTGCACAAAATGGTTTACAAACTGCACCAATAGAAATTGATACTATAAATTTATTACATGTAAGTTGTAACGGTCCTGGTAATGACGGTCAGATTATCATTGCTGCTTCAGGAGGAGTTATAGCTCCTGGCAATGATTATAATTATGCCTGGGATAATGCAGCTTTTGGACCAAATATAAATAATTTAACTCCTGGCACTTATTGTGTATCCATTACGGATGACAATAGTTGTGAGGTTATTCATTGTATAGATATAAATGCGCCAATGCCACCAGTTATAATGAGCTGGGATTCTGTATCGGTAAATTGTCCGAATGATACGAATGGTGAACTTACAGTAAATGCTGTAGCAGGAAATTCACCTATTGATTCTTATACCTGGGATCCTGCTCAGCCTGGAGCAGATGAAACGATCACCGGTCTTGGCCCTGGAACTTATTTTGTAACCATCACTGCAGACGATGGATGTGTGACGGTAGATTCTGCAACGTTGTTTGCTCCGATGCTCATGGTGTTTGATTCTTCACAAACGGTTTTACCAAATTGTCCTGGTGATAATAATGGTTCTGTAACTGCTTTTGTAAGTGGAGGAACAGGGCCTTACACCTACACCTGGAATACGGGTGCTGTGAGTAATTTCCCTTTGTTACCTGGTTTAGTTGGGGATTCTACTTATACGGTTACCATTACAGATTCTGGCATGTGTGGAGATGAGGTGATCATGGATATCTTTTTAGCAAACCCTGTCCCAATTACGGTGGCGTTTGATAATTTCGATCCGGTCACATGTAATGGAGGCGTACCCTGTGATGGATCAGTAACTGCTATTGCCTCAGGTGGAACTTCAATTACAGGTCTATATAATTTTAATTGGAGCTCGACGGAAACGTTTACAGGCGTAACTCAAAGTACGGCTACTATGCTTTGTCAGGGTGTCTTCAGTCTTGAAGTCAATGATGGACTTTGTTCTGTTACTGTCGATTCAATCATCGGAGCCCCACAAGCTATTTCTCTTGATTTAGATAATACCTCTACGATTCCAACCAGTTGTTTTGGTGCTTCAGATGGAGGAGCGACTGTACAAGCTGAAGGTGGCACTCCTGGTTTCACCTATCAATGGACTATCCCGAATGTGGCAGGTCCGACGATTAGTGGTCAGCCGGCAGGAACGTATAGTGGTATCGCTACAGATGCTGATGGTTGTACTTTTCAATATAATGTAAATATCATGGAGCCGGATTCTTTGGTCGCAAGTATTAGTGGACAGATGGATGCAAGTTGTGCTGGCCTCGAAGATGGAATGCTTGAGGTTACCTGGGTTGGTGGAAATGCTGGAAATGCTACCTATGGATGGACGAATGGTGTTTCAACTAATTCAACTGCAAATGGATTGGGTGTTGGAACATACACTGTGACGGTAACAGACGAAAATGGATGTAATGATATAGCAACAGGTAGTATTAATGAACCTCCACCAATTGTTTTTGTAGTGGATACGATTGTTGATCCATTGTGTTTTGGATTTCAAACGTTTATAACTATTGATACCGCATTTGGTGGTGATATGGGATTTAACCCTCCCTATTCTTTCTCTATAGACGAAGGCCCGCTTACTCCTATAACTGGAAGCCTTCCGGTATTAGCAGGTAATCATACCATTTCTGTTTCGGATGCAAGTTTCTGTAGTTCTGAATTAGATATTATTGTAAATCAACCAAATCCTGTACTGGTAGATCTGGGTCCTGACATAGAAATTGAACTTGGAGATAGTACTGAGTTAGATCCTATTTTAAATTCTGACCTTCCGCTTGATTCAATTATATGGAATCCTTTAGACGCATTAACTTGTCTGGATTCTGCCTGTACCGAAGTTTCTGTTTTACCACTGCAGACCACCGCTTATAGCGTAACTATAATAGATATTAATGGTTGTTCAGGAACTGATGAAATAATTGTAGAAGTCGATAAAAACAGAAAGGTTTTTATTCCAAATATATTTACCCCAGACGGTGATGGATTCAATGACATATTTACCGTATTTGCTGGAGCCGGAGTTGAAAATGTTCGTTTCATGCAAGTATTCGATCGATGGGGAGAGCAGGTATATGAAGCAACAGATTTTGTTCCAGGTGATTTTGGTAATCCTGGCTGGGATGGTCGATTTAAAGGAAAAATTATGAACCCAGGTGTTTTTGTATATTTGATAGAAGTCGAATTTGCGGATGGGATCGTATTGCTATACCGGGGAGATGTGACTTTATTGCATTAATAATAAACCGGCATGCTGCCAATAAAAAGCCTCCAAAATTTAATACTTTTTGTTAAATTTTGGAGGCTTTTCTATTTTAAACCGCTTTTTCTTTTGGGATAGTAAAGCTAAAGGTGGAGCCTTCTCCGAGTTGAGATTTCACATTTATGACGCCGCCGAGCCGTTGAACAATTTTTAGGCAAACCGCCAATCCTATACCAGTACCTTCATATTGATTCCGCGTATGCAAGCGTTGGAAAATGATAAAAATTCTTTCCTGAAATTCTGGATTAATTCCTATTCCATTATCTTCAATATAAAAGGTGTAGAAATCTTCGCCTTCTTTTGAATAAATCTTAATCACCGGCGCGATATCTTTTTTTCTAAATTTAATTGCATTACTAATCAGGTTTTGAAAAAGCTGAATCAGTAGCGACTGTACAGAAAATACATTTGGCAAAGTTTCCTCTACAAGTATTTTCGCATTGGTTTCCTCAATACTCACCTGAAGGTTAATCCGATTGACATCAACTACATCATTTAGATTCACTTTTTCCTTTTCCAATTCGTTTTTACCGATCGTAGCATATTTTAACAGTGCGTCCAGGAGATTATTCATTCGTGAAACGCCTTCGCTTACATATCCAAAAAAAGGAGCGGTATCCTCATCAATCTGATCCTGATACTTCCGGTGAATCAATTGAGTATAACTCCCTATCATCCTGAGTGGTTCTTTCAAATCATGCGAAGCCACATAAGCGAATTGGCGAAGTTCTTCATTTACCTGCAAGAGTTGAACATTTTGATTAGCGATCTGATCACTCTGTTCTAAAAGCAGAGCCTGATACTCATTATCTTTGGTCAGCTGAACAATTTCTTTTTGTTTTTGCCGTATTGCAAATTGGATTTCCATATCCAGAATTTGCCTACTTCTCTGCTCTTTAGCAAAGCCTTCCTGTGCTTTTGAATAAACTAATTGATAATCCAGTGCTTTTTCAAAATCTTTTAATTCCTGATATATTTTCGCCAAAATTTGATAGCCTCTGATTTCGTTTTCATCATCCTTCATTCGCTTTGCCGTCACAATCCCCTGGCTCGTTAATTTGATCGCTTTATCATATTCTTTTTTATGAAAATAAATATTTCCAAGATTGATTAAATTGATTTGTTTACCATTAATCTCGCCAAGTTCCTCAATTAATATACCGGCTGCTTCTGCATTTTTCAGTGCTTCATCAAAATTTTTCAAAGCCGCATTCGCTCGACCTTTTTGTGCCAATGTGTGCGCTACCATCTCACGATAATTGATCTTTTGAGCTAAGTCATAAGCTTCATCAAAATTTACAATTGCTTTTTCAGCAGCATCGGAATGGTAATAAATATTACCCAAATTGTTATAAATAATGACCCGGGTATACTCATCAATCACATCATTGTATTCTTTTAAAACCGTATTATATCGATTAATCGCTTCTTGATAATTATATAAGGAAGCGTAGATGGTTGCAATATTAATCAGGCTTTGAAAAATGTTTTGTTTATAGTTAATGGATTTACTTTTCTCAAGTGCATCTAAAAAGTATTCCATTGCTGTTTTGTAATCTGCTTTCACACCATAATAAACAGCAATGTTATTCAGTGCAGTTAGTTCTTTTTCTACCTCACCTACCTCTCTACTAATTTTCAATGCTTCTAATCCATGATCTAAAACGCTGGAGTAATCCTGCTTTTTAATATAGACCTGGCATAGTTGATTGTATACACTTGCTTTTATTGATTTTTGAGTTTGTTCTTCAATTAAGGATACTGCTTCATTTATATAGTCAAATGATTTATCCAATTTATTTTGCAAAACGAAATGGTGGCTAAGTGAACAAAGCGATTGTATTATACCTGCTTTCTGTTTGTTAGACTTACCATATTTCAAAGCCTCCGAATAACATTGATGTGCTTTTTCGAAAGTAGACTGACTTTGAAAAACATCTCCAAAGGCTAGTAATATTTCCAGGCTATGTCCATTTTGAGTAATGGATAGATTAGAGACACTTGCCTGTTCGATAAAATCTATTGCTTTTGGAAAGAAGGATTCTTCCCCTTGAAATTTTCCAGTTGTTGTAAAGATTTTCCCCAGTAATAGATTGGATTCGACAAGTCCATCAGCATAGTTTTCTACTTTAGAAAGCTCCAAAGCTTTTTCAGCAGACCTCCTTGCTTCTTTGAGATTTCGTCTCACAAAAAAGGCTTCACTATTTCGAAGTAAACTATGTATTGGCTCTACGAACATCTAATTGAAATGTATGGAACTATCTAATTATAAAGCTCAAATGATTATAAGCAGGGTTTTATAATGATTGTAAAAAAGAGTAGAAGGCTATGTATAAATGCCTTACACAAGCTATAGCCCAAAATTAACATTTGAGCAACAAAAAACAGCTATAATAGTGTAAAATATTGAAAATGAATGATTAGTATCCGAAGAGCTACTTAGAGAATAATTAAACTAGTTAGATCCAGATTCTTCTTTTGGCTTCATTCTTTCGGCATCAACGACACCTTTTAGATATATTTTATAGGTATGAGGTTTAGCATTAGTCACAACAGTAATCATTGGTTTTTGATTACCTAATTTACCCGTACTATTATAAGTAACAGAGATAGTACCTTTTTCGCCCGGTGCAATAGGAAGGAAAGGAAAGGTAGGCACCGTACATCCACAGGTCACATCAACGTTAAGGATTTCAACATCTCCGCTTCCCACATTTTCGAAGACAAAGTCATGCTTAATTTTATCCCCTTGTGTTATTAGACCAAAATCATACTCCGTTTCTTTAAAAACGATCCGTGCTGTACCATTTGGGTTTTTCATTTTTAACTCATCTATCTCCTCTTCCACAGGAGTAGAAACAATAATATCTTCTTTTGGTAAATCTTCTGAAATACCTGCTGCTTTTTCATTTTCTAAACGTTCTTTTTCTTCCTTTGCTAAACGCCTTTTCTCAGCTCTCGCTTTACGTCTTTTTTCTTTACGCTCTAGTGATGCTTTTTTATAGGCTTCATCTCTTTTTCTTTTCCTTTCTGCTTTAGCCTCTTCTTTGGCCAAACGCTCTTTTTCTTCTTCAGAAATTTCAGCAATAGGTTCACTAACTGGCAGCTCTTCCTTTTGCTCTATTTTTTCAGCGATTGGTTGAGCAATTTTTTCAGACACGACATTTGTAGTTGCATTAGCTGTAGAGGCTGCTGAATCAGTGGTTGGTTCAGTACAAGCAAGCAGAAACAAAGGAATTGCGAATAAGAAGTGTATAATTTTCATTTTGAAAAGGCTTTCATTATCAAGCTCAGAAAGTGATGAGACGGATTATTAACAATTAATAAAAAATCTCATATAAATCATTGTTATACTATGACGTATGGAATTGTAAAAAGTCTCTAATTATAACAATTAATTATCGTTAAAAAAATTAAAACCTTTCAAATCAGCGAATAATGGATAAACTTCCAAGGTTTACAATTTCTTCGCCATTACATCGAAAAATCACTTTATACAGTAAAACACCAGGATTAATGGGCTCTCCTTTAAAGCTTCCATCCCACTGTTCCATCGCATTATCTGTAGAAAATACACGCCCGCCCCATCGATCAAATATTTCAAAAGAAATCAAATCAGAGATGGCATAAGGATTAGATATACCATAAGTATCATTTCTTCCATCTTCATTTGGTGTAAAAGCATTAGGCATAAATGCTTTTTCACAATCAAGATCTGCCGGGTCAATAACGGTCACTCGAATAGAATCGAATGCTGTACAAGATAAGACAGGATCTATGCTGTCTCTAAAACTTAACGTGTACGTTGTTGTTTGAGTTGGGCTAATCAATGGATTAGGTATGGATGCATCACTCAAATCATCTGTTGGCGTCCAGTCAAAATCTTCCGCGCAAGAGTTTCCTGTTACAATTTGAATATCATTTCCTAAAAATACAGTTGTATCTGTTGTAATGATATTATCAGGGATTAAAGGTTCATACAGGCCTATAGCTTCCTTATTAGACAAAGCTCTATCGTACAAACGAATCTCATCCAGGATTCCGCCAAAAGGATTATCTGTAACACCTACACAGGCGCCTTCCGCAATGGAAAAGACTCCATTATTAGAAAGGTCAATTCTGGAGACTGTTGATGCTGTTTCTCGCAGCTGACCATTTATAAACAAACGTACGGTTGCACCTGCCCGAACAATACCGACATGTTGCCAGCATTTATCAAAATCCAGTTGGCTGGATAAGGTAACTTTTTTAGTAGAGTTTTCACTCATTTCGACAGTTAGGGTATTGGATGCTGGAGTATAGCGTACTGCAAATGCATTTTGATCATCGCAGGTTTCTTTTTTCGAAAAAATAGTCTGTGTCCCTAAATCATTTGTTGGATTCAAGAAAAAGCCAAGACTAAGATCATCATTTTCAAAATGATTATTCACAATCCCTAAGAAAAGGACGTGATCCGATGTACCATTAAATTTCATCCCAAATCCATCTACCCCACAGACAATTTGTGGATCTCCGACAATTGCTCCATTAGAACCGCCTCCAGCCTGATCATTTGCCGTAGAATCATTAAAATGATAGTAGGCTACCATTCCATCCGTCGTCTGCCCATTTAGGCTTAAAAGAGCAATAAAAGCAACTAATATTGTTAAAAGAACTTTCATTTTATTATTACAAGATTTTAAAGGTTTTGACAAGCTCTAAACGAAATAATAACTACAATATTTTAACCAAAAAGGTTAGAAAGCCCATCCATGCCGGGAGGAAGCATATCTTTTAGCATATTTTGGGTCTCCAGGGCTTCTTTTTCAGTCGCCAGCGCCAAAACACGATTTACTGCAATCATTACTAAATCTTCTACTTGTTCGGTATCTTCCCAGTCTAATTTTTCTTTATCAAAAGAGATATTTAAAATCTCCCGAGTGGCATTTGCCTTTACTTTCACTGCTCCATCCCCAGATTCAGCCTCTACAGTGATTGTTGCAAGCTTTGCTTTCATTTGTTCTTGCATTTCTTCCATATTTCCAAACATAATCGAAAAATTTAATGTTTTTAATTATAATAGTCGTAAGTCAAAACTCGTATGAGCAGGAAATTGATATCCAAAATTTTTAAAGTCCAATCAGATTTTTCAACGTAATTTCCAAGTATTCAATTACTTATGAAATTTCTTCGGACAATTTATTAAATAAGCAATTTTGGTTTGCCTCTCAGCAGCAAAGGTAAGAATTTTTGGAAAAGGTAAGTATCAAGAAGAGACAGAACAATCTTGATAAAATTTCAAAGATTACCATTGTGTTAAATATTTTCTTTGTCTCGTAACAATATTACTTTTTTAGGCTAAATCTTATTAAAATTGCCCTCTAATTTAAAAGATCAGAAATATGGAAAAGAAAACCCGTGTCATTAGTGTAGCCAACAGTAAAGGTGGAGTTGGAAAATCATGTATAAGCATCATGTTAGCCGTAGCTTTGGCTAGAATTAAAGATAAAAAAGTCTTGATTATTGATTGTGATAGTCAAGGCAGTGTAACGGATATGTATGAGCGAGAGCGAGAAATGTATGAAGGTGATCCAGCCATTGAAGTTGAAGAATTAACTCCTCGAAAAGTTCAGACCTTTTTGAAAAGATTTGGAGGAGATTATGATATTATTTTTATTGACATCCCTCGAATGACGGATAAGAAAAAAGACACTGCAACCGTGATGTTATTGTATAACTGCGATGCGGTTTTAGTTCCTGTTGTTGGAAATGAAGTGGATGTATTATCGAGTCAGGATTTTTCAGTACTCTTAGCTGAAGCGGCAAATGATAAAGAAGATATGGGAGATAGTTTCAGTTATTATGGTTTTATCAACCGTCGTAATCAACGAAAATCAAATGAATTAGCGGAAAAAGAAATGAAAGAAGGCGGAATGAAAATGTTTAAAAATTCTCTGCCTGATTTGAAGATATTTACCCACCCTTCTTTTTATAAATCTATTATGGAGTCTGCAGAAGGGGAACGTCGATTTGAAGGTTTTTTCAAAGAATTTTGCCGAAAGTTTAAAATTTAGACAGGTAGACAGGTAGACAGGTAGACAGGTAGACAGGTAGACAGGTAGAC
>CAYXQH010000102.1:0-12895 GCA_964467425.1 uncultured Saprospiraceae bacterium | reverse complement strand
GGCGTTTTCAACTCGTGGGTAACATTACTAATAAAGTCGTTTTTCAATTCGGTAAGTCTACGTTGTTTTTCAAGACTTTGCCAGATCATATAAAAACTCAAAACAATGACACTGAACAACAAAAGGGAAAATAAAATTTGAGGTAATATTTTTTTAAATAAAAATCCTTTATACTTTGGAAAAAATAAAGCATACTGTCCACCGCTTAATATATCTTTTTGAACGCTGGAATAAAAGCCACTTTTTTTCTCTTCGTTTTCTTCTAAAACAGCGAGGCTATAAATTTCTGGTAATCCGTCATTAGGCATCATCATATCCAGGCGTGAAGCTAAAAGCTGTTGGGTCAAACCACTTGGCTCACAATTTTCTAAAAAAGGATGAGAGAAATCATCTTCACTATCTGAAATCGCCATAAAAAAACTAAGGGAACCAAATTTTTTATCAGATTCGTGAATGTTAATATCTGATCTGATTTCTATTTTGACAGAATCACTTAATATCTGAGAACTACTGAAATTGCTTCCAAAGGCATATCGTGCTTGATCAATCCGCTGAGGGTTAATACCAAATGCTACCTGGATATCTTGAAAAGAGGTGCTGTCATTACAAACTAATAGATTGAGATTATTAACAGCAATCTGCAGCATAGAGTCTTCGATTTCACGTACAGCATCAATAAAAACTTGATCTGCTTGCTCGCGCATATTTTCTTTTTCCTGCTCGTACGAACTTTTCAGCCATGCCCCCTGAAAGAGAAGCAGTAATAATAAGCTTCCAAAGATTAAAAGAAAGGGTAGTTTATTTTTTTTAAAGAGTACCATAATTAGGTCAAAATTAAGGGGTTTATCTCTTAGATGTTGGAATCTTTAACGTTAATTAACTATAAATCAAGATTGATTAACACAGAATAACTTCCTTTGTGATTACTTTTGTAAAAAACAATAATAATTATGAAAAGAATACTTTCAACAATACTGCTTATTCTTCCATTTCTTTTATCGGCTCAAACGAGCGGAGAGATTACTTTTAAAGAGACTATAAAATTAGAAATTGAATTGCCAGAAGGTATGGAGCAATTTAAAGATATGGTTCCTACTTCTCAGGATTTTACTAAGCTATTCTCGTTTAATGAAAAGGCTACGATCTATAAAGATAAGCCGGTTGATAAAGAAGATAAAAACAATAGCGTTTCTGCTCAGGAAGGAGGAATGCAATTTCAAATGGATTTTGCAAGACCAGATAACCAAATATACTGTGATTTGGAGACGGGGAAAACAGTAGAGAAACAAGACTTTATGGGCAAGAAATTTTTGATCAATGGAGAAGCTAAAAGACACAAATGGAAAATGACAGGAGAGCAGAAAACAATCCTGGACTATGCTTGCCAAAAAGCAATTTTCAAAGACACCTCAAGAACAACCGTAGCTTGGTTTACGACTCAGATTCCAATAGCTACAGGTCCTGCTTCCTATGCTGGCTTGCCAGGGATGATTCTCGAATTAGATATCGATGAAGGGAAACATACTATTCAGGCAACTCATGTTGAATTAAAAGAACTAGAGAAAGGCGTTATCGTTGCTCCTAAAAAAGGGAAAAAAGTAACAAAAGAAGAATTTAAAAAGATCGTTGAAGAAAAAACCAAAGAAATGAAGGAGCAGTTTGGCGGTAGTGGGAATATGATCATAGAGATGCGAGGAAATTAAAAAGAAGTTTCACTTTCCAGTTTTTATAAAGTATAAGATTATGAAAAATATATTCAGAACCTTGATTCTGCTAACCTGTTTATTGCTTGCAGGAAAAGCCCTTGCTCAAAAGCATACGATCAGTGGAATATTGATGGATACCTTAGGGGATCCATTAATCAATGGTACTGTAGTATTGCTTCATCCACAAGATTCTGTCATGGAGCATTTTGCGATATCCAATGCAACAGGAGTGTTTGAAATCAAAGGAGTGCCGGATGGGACATTTATTTTTCAGGCATCTTATGTTGGTTATCGATCTTCTTATAAAAGCATATCCGTAGCAGGTGAAAATCAAAATCTTGGACCAGTACTTTTAAAATCAGAAAGCCTCTATTTGGATGGTGCAACAGTGACGGCGGAGCGGATTCCTATCATGATTAAAAAAGATACGATTGAGTATAATGCCGGATCCTTTCGAACACAACCTAATGATGCAGTCGAAGATTTATTAAAACAGCTTCCAGGAGTGGAAGTCGATAAGGATGGAACCATCAAAGCACAAGGACAAGCGATTCGAAATATTACCGTTGATGGGAAAGAGTTTTTTGGAAATGATCCTAAAATTGCCAGCCAAAATCTACCTGCCGATGCAGTAGATAAAGTACAGGTGTTTGATAGGAAATCGGAGGTTGCCGAATTCACTGGTGTAGATGATGGTGTTCAAAATAAATCTATAAACCTCAAATTAAAAGACGATAAAAAGAAAGGTGCCTTTGGGAATATAACGGCGGGCTATGGTACAGATGATCGATATGAAAGTAAGGTAAATATCAATCGCTTTAATAAAAAGTCCCAGCTTTCATTTTTAGGGAGAGCAAATAGTGTAAACCAACAAGGATTCTCCTTCGAAGATTATATCAGTTTTTCTGGTGGCTTGCAAAATTTAATGGGTGATGGAGGGACTTCCTTTGAGCTTAATATTGATGAGAGTAACGGTCCAATTCCATTCGATTTTGGTCAGCCAAATTATGGATTCACCAATACCCTTTCTGGTGGCTTGAATTTTAATTATGATTTTTCAAAAAATACAGAACTGCGAAGTAGTTATTTTTTTAGCGATATTAAAAAAGAACAGGAAAGAAATAGCTTCCGGCAAAACTTCTTAGGGAACGAAATATTTCCATCTGAAGAATCAGAAATTCAAGATTCTAAAAATCAAAACCATCGTTTAAATTTAAGCCTTAAGCAGGAAATAGATTCTACACATGTTTTAAGACTACGGACGAATCTTAATGTAAATGATCGAACGTTTGATCGAATTACCAGCAATAAGATTTTTAATGTTCAAAACCAATTGGAAAATTCAGGACAGAGTGATGATCGTTCTACTGGCAGTGATTTAAGCGTTGCTTCTACACTTTCTTATATGTTGCGCTTGAAAAAGAAAGGAAGATCCATGACAGCGGTGCTTGGCCTTGGTGCCCAATATCGGGACGATAGTAATTTCTTAAAAGCGATTAACCAATTTCAAATTTCAGATTCATTGATGACCTTTTCTGATAGTCTAAATCAAGAACAAGTTCGTGAGAATGATCAATTGGATTATAGTTTTAGAGCAACATACACGGAACCAATAGGAGGAGGCACCTTTTTACAAATGAGTTATGATCGCCGAAATTTTTCGAATGATAATTTTAGAAATGTCTATGATCAGGTAGGAAGCCAGCGCATATTTAATGAAATATTAAGCAATCAGTATTTACGGGATTATTACTATGATAAAATTGGATTGACGGTCCGGAAAAACACAAGAAAGGCTAATTTCTCAGCCGGATTACAATGGCAGACCTCAGCATTGAATGGCGAAATCGTTTCCGATGAACGACAAATCAATCGACCCTTTAAAGCTTGGTTACCTTCTATGAGCTGGCGATATAAGTTTGCAACCACGAAAAATATAAATCTTAATTATACGACAAGTTTTCGGGAGCCGAGAATGGAACAACTTCAACCATTCGTTGATAATAGCAATCCGCTGAATATTTATATTGGCAACCCAGAATTAAAACCAGAATATACGCATCGGTTAGCACTTCAATTGATGTGGTTTGATCAATTTTCCTTTACGAATCTTTTTGCTCGGATTAATGGAAGTTATACTACAGATAAAATTACGAACTCCCGAACGATCGATGCCCAGTTTCGACAAACGACACAACCTGTAAATGTCAAAGATGATTTACGGTTGAGTGGAGGTTTTTCATTTGGAACACCATTGAAGTTTATGAAAAGTAAAGTGAATATTGATGTTGATAATTCATACAGCAGAAGTATTCTTTTTATTAATGCCAGTGAAAATGAAGCAGACCGCTGGAGCTCTTCCATTGATTTTAGTTTGGAAAATAGAAAAAAAGAATTTATTGATATCCTCGCCGGAGTGGAGTTGGGTTTTAATAAAACAAAATATTCAGTTAATGCGGATTTCAATCAACAATTTTCTTCCATCAACTATTACGGAGATTTAAGTTTGAACTTTAAAAAGGATTGGAGCTTTTC
Source organism: uncultured Saprospiraceae bacterium (assembly GCA_964467425.1). Taxonomy (GTDB): domain Bacteria; phylum Bacteroidota; class Bacteroidia; order Chitinophagales; family Saprospiraceae; genus JAHDHW01. Next base: position 8,654 of record CAYXQH010000102.1, on the reverse strand, counting down.
AACTTCTTTAGATTATACGTTTTATAAAGGAGAGACCTTTGGTGTTCAAGACCCCGTTCCCTTTTTTAAAGCTTCCGTATCTAAATACTTTTTAAAAGGAAGACGAGGACAACTAAAGTTAGCAGCGGTTGATATTTTAAATCAAGGAATCGGTATTGATCGAAATAGTAATCTCAATTATATTGAAGATAATCGAATCGTCTCGCTTGGAAGATACGTTATGCTGAGTTTTACTTATTCTTTAAGCGCTTTTGGTAATCAAAGTGGAATAAAAATAAAAACAAAAAGAAGGTAGAAGATTCACTCATGACCTCTCACCTTTGGCTTTCTACCACTCAACAGTCAATACTTGCTCAAAAGAAAACAAACCAGAATTGGCGAAAATATTATTTCGTGGAGCGGTTGAATACTGATTTGGCTGATAAATTTTTACAATAAAGTCAACGGCATTCGCATTGCTAAATTCTTTTTTAGGGACATCCAGCTCCCAAATAATATGTGGACTAGCATTTAAATCTGATCCCTCAAAAGCGCCAGTAAATGTTGCTTCGCTTTCATAAGCGCCGCAAGGAGAAATAGCAGGATCTTCCAGAAAGTAGAAGGCACAAATGTCATAATTCGATGTAGGAGAACCAAAACCAAAATCAACGTTTATATCTTTGTCTCCATTCTGATTAACATCAAAAGCAATCGTGCAAAAATCGCTGTTGAAACCTGATTCAGCTCTTTGGTCTATCGAGTCTTGCAAAACTTCAACCCGAAAGGTAAGATGATCCTCATACGCACTAACACTAATGTTTATGGTCGGAGTATCGACGATTGTTGAAACCATCTGAAGCTCATCATCTTTCGAGCAATTGGAAAAGAAAAGAAATAATAAACATAACAAAGGGATATAAGATTTCATAGCTTAATTTTTACTAGTATTTAAAAATAAAATTCTACGCTTTAGCCACTCCTTTTAATTAATAATACGAGAAACGATTAAAAGCAGTTGCCTCGTTCTGAAAAAAAAACAGAGGCCGCGGCAGCTCTTTTGCCGCCTGCAGCCTCGCCTTCCTTATCTTGATCAAGGATGAAGAGCGTTAAGTAGTTAAAGCGAGGGAAAAAATGTTTAGTCCTCGTTAACCACTTAACATCTTAGCACCTTGCATTAATCTGGTTCAAATCCCATGATCCAACTCAATCGGCCATATCGGGATAAGTATGATCCTTCACCTACAGCATCTTTATCAAACCCTACACCATAGTCCACGCCAATCAATCCAAACATAGGTAGGTGAATCCTCAATCCAAGCCCTGCAGATCGTTTAAGATCAAATGGTTTAATATCGCTCAAATCGCCCCAGGCATTTCCGGCTTCTGCAAAACCTAAAGCATATATAGTCGCTGCCTGGCTTTTGACAACAGGATATCTCAACTCTGCTGAAAATTTTCCAAAGGCAGTTGCGCCCCCGTTTTGGTTAACAGGAAAATCAGAAGTCGCATTATAGCCTCGCATACTAATGAGGTCAATTCCTGTAAACCCTTGTTGTGCGTCGAGACCATTACCGCCAAACCAAAATCGTTCGAAAGGAGACAATCCTAAGTCTTTATTATAGGCGCCGATCATTCCCATTTTAGCAGAAGTTTTCAAAACAAATTTCTTACCTACCGGTGTGTACCATTGCCCATCAAATCGGGCTTTATAATATTCCAACCATTTAAAATCCTGTTGTGGGTTTCCTTCCGGGTCTCCTTTTTTGAATAAAGAATACGGTGGCGTAAACTGCAAGGATAAAGAAACGTTTGAACCTCTTGTAGGGAATATTGGATGATTCAAAGTACTTCTGGCAATGGTTTGTTTTATATAAAAATTATTAAAAATGCCATCTGAAACGGGGGTTCCATCCTCCAATTGAAATCCGTCAACAGACCAGTCGTTTAATGAAATTCGATTGAAGTTAAGACTGGTCGAAGAAATGAAATTATCATCTGGCCACTGTAAACGCTTACTTATATTGACGGAGCCTCCAAGTATATTGTACTTATGGTTGCTTCCTTCTGCATCGGTATAAGAGCGATTGGTATAGAAACCTCCGACAGTAAGGTTGACCGGTTTTTTGCCACCGAGCCACGGATCAGTAAAGGAAAAATTATACGACTGGAAAGCTTTGCCAGTACTTTGTAATCGAAAAGAAAGACTTTGTCCATCACCTCGAGGAAACGGATCCCAGGCACTTTTCTTGAATAGGTTTTTAATAGAAATATTATTAAAACTAACCCCTGCCGTTCCGATGAGCCGATTAGAAGCAGGGTCCCAGCCTGCGGATAATTCAAACTGGTCGCTTGATTTTTCTTCGACAACAAATTCAATGTCTACGGTTCCATTTTCTGGATGAACGACTGTACGAACATCTAAAGATTCGGGATCGAAATATCCAAGGTTAATAATTTCTCTTTGCGAACGTATGATAGCTGCTCGACTAAATTTATCCCCTGGCATGGTTCTTAGTTCACGACGAATGACTTCTTCTTTTGTAATCGTGTTTCCGCTAATGCTAACTTTTCCAATAGTTGCAATAGGACCTTCTTTTATTTTAATAAGGAGATCAATGGAGTCCTCTACGATTCCAACTTCTTCGGCGTCAATGCTGAAAAAAAGGTGACCATTGTCCATGTACAGCCCGCTAATATCTCTACCGTCACGACTAAACTCCAATCGTTCTGCTAGCAGTTGAGGATTGAAAACATCTCCTTTTTTCAAGCCAAGAATAGAGCTTAAAACCAGTGTTGAATAAGAGCTGTTGCCTTCAAAGCTAATGTTTCGAAAATAGTAAAGGTCACCTTCTTCAATGGTCATATTGATGACCCAGTCCTTTTCTTCGGACATCCAAATGCTATCCGACATAATTTGAGCATCCTGAAAACCTTTGGTTTTATAATATGCGATGATCCTTTTTTTATCTTCTTCAAATCCTGTTTCCGTAAGGATAGATTTTTTAAAAAGTTTTTTCTTTTCATTGGTAAATTCCATTAATTTTTTGAGCTTTCGATCACTGATGTTTTCGTTGCCCTCGAATTGAATAAGCATGACTTTTACCTTGTTTCGTCGGTCGATATCGAATGTTAGCTGAACCGCATTTTGTAAGACGGGGTCAGTTGTTTCTTTTAAATGAATGACTGCGTTCGGGTAGCCTTTTTCTTCATAAAATTCCTTGATGGCCCGGAGCGCATTTTGTTTGTTGTTTTTAGTAAAAATTCTTCCCTTTGATAGATGATGGTTAGCGATTTCTTTAAGTTCATTCTGGCTGGATTTTTTAATACCTTTAAAATGATAATCACTGACTCTAGGTAATTCAAAGACCTCGATTTCCAAAAAGACAACATCGTCAATGACTTTGGTCTTTCGAATTTCAAGGTCTTTAAACAATTGTAAATTCCAGATGGACTTCATAGCTTTATTGATATGTTCGCCTGGAATGATTATTTGTTGCCCAACTTTTAGGCCGCTTACAGATATAATGGCAGCTTCATCAGCAAAGTCCGCACCGATGACGCTTATTTTTCCGATTTCATATTCTTGAGATATTTCATAGTCTGCATAAGATGCTGTTTCAATTTGAGCACTTGCATGTAGACATAGGAATACCAGTAGCAAATTAATTGCATGTTTCATATTTTCAATAACCTTTTTTTAAGAAATACAGCTTCCCGATAACTATCGGGGGAGATGAATGATCTTCACTTTGACTGACTACTATAAAGAGGTAGAACAAAAGAGGAAGGTTGTATTAAGGTTTATTTTTTGAGAAACTTTTTTTAACATGGAATACTATCTAGCAAAACCATATCCCATAAATTCTTCTTTTCATCCTTAAAATTTATCTTTGATGAGACCAATATTTTGTAATGACCTCTACTTTCATTAAAACCTTATTTTTAGTTCTAATCTGCTGTAGTATTAGCTCTACGCCCGTTTGGTCATTCAATCAAATACCGGAGGAACTTGCAGCCCAACTAGATACTTTAGAAGGTCGCCAACGTGTTAATGCCTGGGCTCGTTGGATTAGTACTATGACTATTGATGATAATCCCGAGGAGCGGATAAACGCGATGCCGACTATTATAGAGGACGTTTCAAAGGCTTTCCCAGCAGACACTACGCTTTTACTTCATTTTAATTTCCTTTATTCTCTTACCGCTTCGATAAATGGAGTTGTTTATTTTAAAGAAACGAATGAACTATTTGAGAAAACAAAAAATCTGTTAGTTGAACTTAAAAAATTAGGGCCTGATTTTTCTGTAGAGCCAGAAGTAAAGTGGACTCGCGCATATGCCCAGTACTTAGATGAAATGGGACAGGCTGAAATGTCTTTCGAGTATTGGCAAAAAGCCTGTACGCAAGCGGATGAAAATGATTTGCATTACTGGGCTTATTACAACTACGTCTCTTATGGAGATGATTTATTAGGCAAAGAGGATTCAATAGCAAATCTAAAAGCGATAAGTGCTTATGAGAAAGCAGAAGAGCATCTACATAAAATGAAAAATGTTAACCTTAGAATAAAGCTTCATTTTTTTTGGGGAAAAGCATTAATGCAGGAAAATTTGGATAAATATGATGATGCTCAAAAAACCTATGAATTATATGTAGATAGTATGGATTTGGTTCCGGAGAATTGGAAGATAACTTATTTGGCTGACTATGCTGATCTTTTGAGTAAAAATGGACAAGTAGAAAAAGCTATAAAAATAACCAACGAAATAAAAAACAAAGTACCTCCCGGATCGGAAGCCAGCACAAGGATGTATTTTTTGGAAGAATATACTGTTGTATTGGCTGCTGCTGGAGATATTGAGCAAGCCATTTTTTTACATGAAGAATACAAAGATCTGATTAGAGCAGATAACGTTGGTCTGGGGCAAGAAGATTTATTAATGTGGCATACGAAGCATGACCGAGATTTGAAACAGGCTGAATTAGAACGACTAGAATTAGAAGCTGAGGTAAATCAAGTATCAGCCAATAGTAAATTAGCTGCTTTAGGTGCCTTATTCGTTTTAGGTATCGCTACCCTTTTATTTTTTTTATATAAAAACAGAAATAAAAGAAATCAGCTTTCGCTAGAGCTGGAGTCTGGGCAAGCCGTTACAACAAATCGGGATCGTTTATTTTCATCCATAACACATGATATCCGAACACCATTGGCACTGATGCTGGCTCCATTAGATCGGGCGGAAAGTAAAGCTCAAAATCCCAAAGCGGTAGAAGACCTCCAATTAGCCAGAAAAAGTGGAACTCAATTGATGAAAATATTTACGCAGATTCTCGATTGGAATAAGGTAGAGACTAATGTGCTTAAACTAAATCCTCAGATAGGGAACTTGGATGTTTCTTTGAATGCTCTAGTTCAAAATTGTGAGCAAGAAGCGATTGAAAAAGGGGTGGATTTTAAAAAAGAGATCAATCTCTCCTCAGCACAGTATAGGCTGGATTTTGAAAAGCTCGAAAAAATTCTAACCTATACCTTTGATCATAGTTTAAAAAATTGTCAACCTGGAAACAGTATTTTTTTACAAGCTAAAATAGCTGATCAAAAAAACGTAAAGTTGTTGATCGCTGATAATGGAAGTACGCTTCCTCAATTTCAGGAAACGGAAATCGTAGATCGCTTTTTTAAAAGACAGAATACGCCATCAGAAAAAGGCCTCGGGCTTGGTCTGACTATCGTTAGAGATATGACCAATATAATGGAGGGCGATTTAAAGTTTTATACGGGAAGTACTTATAAAAATAGCTTTGAGGTTTCAATTCCTGCCGAATTTGTTGCGAATAAAAATATTGCAGGTAATACAGCGATATCCTCAACCTCCGATGAGCTTCCAACCTTGTTAATTGTCGAAGATGAACCAGATTTGCTTCGGTTTTTAGCATCTGCTCTTGCCCATAAATTTAAAATTGAAAAAGCTAGCTCAGCTACCAATGGGTTTATAGTCGCTGAACGAGAGTTACCAGATATTATTATTACTGATTGGAACTTACCGGATAATAATGGAGATTGGTTCATTAAAAAAATAAAAAATAAAGATTTATTGACGCATACTCCAATAATGGTGCTGACCGCAAATGATAATGATAACAATAAGCAAATGGCTTTTGAAGCTGGTGCAATTGCTTGGATGAGCAAACCTTTTCAAATAAAGAATTTAGAACGTCAATTAGAAACCATTTTGGAACAACAAAAAAGATCACAAGCTTATTGGAAGACAATCAAGATAACACAACAATTAAGTACAAAAGAGGACGAAGGAGCAACGGACGCGGAACAAGCAACAGGCGAGGCTATAGACCCGCTAATCAAAAAAGTGTTGGAGAATATCAGGTATAATTATAAGGATGAAAAGTTTTCAGTCGATCAAATAGCAGAAGAATTGTCGATTAATCGAATTCAATTATATCGAAAAACAAAAAAGTTATTGGATAAAACACCAAGCGATTTGATCAAGAGCTTTAGACTTGAAAAAGCGAAAGACTATCTAAAAGATTCAGAAATGACGATCGCCGAAGTAGCCTATGCTGTTGGATTTTCAAGTCCCAATTATTTCAGTTCCGTATATAAAAAGAAATTTGGAATCAATCCTTCTGAAGAAAAATGAACAGGCACCTAAAAATATTATGTCTACTACTCGCTATCACATGGCCAGTCTGTTCTATGGCTAATGAAGAGATTCCGGCAGATTTAAAAGCCAAATTAAACCAGGCAGAAGGGAAAGAAAAACTTCAGGTTTGGGAAGAATGGTATGCGCCTTACTTTTATGAAAAACCGAAGGTTAGAGAAGCAAACTTAGATGCAGCGTGCGTCACTGCACAGGAGGTGTTGTCAAAAGAAGATGCAACGAGGTGGTGTATGGATTTGCATTTGAATCTTCAGAAAAAATATTTCTTCATCGGGTTAGTAAATCGATCAAACGATATATTAAATAAGGCAAAAGCACTTGTTGAAAAGGAAACCTCTGAAACCTCATTCAAAGAAGAGTTACTAAAACGCTGGCTGATAGCAAAAGGAAGTTACCAGTTTTATAAGTATGAAAAAACGGACAGTGCTAGTATCTATTTTGATCAAGCATTAGCCATTAATGCAGATAAAGAAAACGCAAGATTAAATTTTTTACTTTATAAAGAAGGGGTGGATATATTTTTGGCTTCAGGAAATTATTTAAATGCACAGGATCTGCTCAAGAAAATAAAGAAAAACCAATTTAAACTTTCTAATAAAGAACAATTGGAAATTGATTTCCTAGAGCTTTCAACTAAAAATAATTTAAGAAAACCAGATATTGATGATCAAGATTATTTAGGATTATTGGCGGCGCCTACTTCTAGAGACTCTTTCCTTAATTTGAAAATAAGATTAGATCGAGTTTCCTACCACTATTTCAATAATCAATATGAAAAAGCAGAATCCTTATTATTAGATATTGACAAAGAATTGGAGCGCTTCGATATAGGTTTGTTACGAGAGTCTTATCACCTGACTTATGCAAGGGTGCTCAATAAAATGGGGCGATTCATAGAGTCCAGAGAACATCTTAGTGATTTTAGGGAAACATTTCTTGATGAGGCAAAAAAAGAAACTACTCAAATTATTAAAGAACAAAAAGAAGTATTCGAAACAAAAAAGAAGATCACGCAAATTAGTAAAGCAAAAAAGGAAAAAGAATTACGTCAAGCTAGTACGATTAAAAACTTTGCTTATCTCATTGGTATTGGAACCTTTCCGATTGGTCTTTTGCTGTTTATGTTTATAAAAAGTAAAAACAAGAGAAAAGAGTTAGCGCTGCTAAAAGAACGGGACGAAGCAATTAATAATGATCGTAATAGATTGTTTTCATCGATCACTGCAGAAATCAAAAATCCTTTAGCGAAGATGTTAGCTCCAATGGAAAGAGCACTTAAATCTGTCGGGGATCAACAAGCGATTGCAGACATCCGATTGGCACAACGAAACGGGCAACGACTAATGGAATTGTTTGATCAGATTCAGGATTGGAATAATCTCGAATCCAGGGTTTTAAAAGTCAACCTACATAAAGGCCAACTATTTGAAAAACTAGATCATACTGCACAGCGATTTGCAGCACAAGCAAAAGATAAAGGCGTCGATTTTGAGTCGAACCTAAATATTGAAAAGACGGCTTATGAAATGGATTTTGAAAAAATCAATCGCATCATATCTAATTTGATTAGTAATGCCGTGAAATTTTGCGAACCGCAACAAAAGGTTGAGTTTGTAGTCGATGAGATGAATGGTGGCACAGCGCTTAAATTTACGATCCGAGATAATGGTCCAGGGATTTCTGTAGAGGATCAAGCGCAGTTATTCGACCAACATTTTCAGGGAGAGCAAGGACAGCTCAAAGGAGGGACAGGTATCGGCCTGGCTACTGTCAAAGAAATGGTAGAATTAATGAAGGGTACGATTGCTTTTGAATCCACGCTTGGAAAAGGAACTTCTTTCTTTGTTGAACTTCCAGCCAAAAAGGTAGCAATGACCACGACTGCTCCAAAAGAACAAAAAGGTATTTCGGAGAAACCCATCCTCCTCTTAGTCGAAGACGAAATGGAGTTATTAACTTTTTTAGAGTCGGAACTTTCTAAAAAATACGAAATA
>CAYXQH010000101.1:1545-12938 GCA_964467425.1 uncultured Saprospiraceae bacterium | reverse complement strand
TTTGCGAAAGGCGTCATATCTGGGCGACTCGCTACACCTTTATTAATGATGTTTAAAACTTCTTCGCGTTCTTTTCCTTCCAGTGCTAATCGAGGTGCTCGCACATGTTCTGTACCAAGCCCTGTTGCTACTTCTGACAGTTTTATATACTGGACTAGTTTGGGATGAATATCCAATTCAAGCAAAGGCATAAACCATCGATAGATTTCAACTGCTTCCTGAATGCGGCCTGCTTTGACTAATTTATAAATCACAACCGTTTCTCTCGGAAAAGCATTTACTAATCCTGCCACCCAGCCATCTGCTCCGGCAGCTAAACATTCTAATGCCAGCGTATCCACTCCGCAGTGTACCATAAAGCGATCTCCAAAAGCTGTTTTAAATCGAGTAACGTTTGTAATATCTCGGGAAGATTCCTTGACAGCTTTTATGTTTTCGATATTCGCCAGTTCTTCCAACATAGGAAGTGTCACCGCAATTTTATAATCGTGTGGATTATTATACAACATGATCGGCAGATCTGTATTTGTCGCTACCGTTTTAAACAACTCCGTTGTTTCTCTTGAATCAGCTTTATACTGCATCGGCGGCAAAAGCATTAAACCATGCGCCCCAACCTTTTGCGCCATCTGCGCCATAGCAATCGCATCGCTTGTTCGCCGTTCTGCAATATTTAAAATAATCGGAATGTCTGCTGCACCTATCCCTAAAGCTGCTTCAAGTAGTTGCTGTTTTTCTTCCACTGTAATCGTACTCGCTTCCCCTAAGCTTCCTCCTATGATGATGCCATTTATTCCCGCAGCAATCTGCGCTTTTAGATTATGGATATTTGCATCAATATCTAATTCATGATTTGCATTAAACTTTGTTGTAACGGCTGGATAAACGCCTTTCCATTTTACTTCCATGACTTTTTTTTCACAAAAATAATCGAATCTGAAGATTCTTAATCTTTAAATCTGACTTAATACTAATACTATTTTGCTTCTTTATTTAATTTTCATGAAATTGTTGTCCAAAATAATACAAAATGAAAGCTGTTCCTTTTAAAATACCAACAAGTTCAGAGGCTTCTTTTAGAGTTCAGGTGGATGAAGTGAGTCATTTTTATGATCGGTATCATCACCATCCAGAGATTCAAATCACTTTTATTGAAAAAAGTCATGGGACGCTTTTAATTGGAAATTCTATTTCCTCTTTTTTGGAAGGAGACCTTTTTATTATTGGTGCGAATGTTCCGCATAGTTTTAGAAATCCAGAAAGCTTTTATAAAGACATTGATCTAAGAGCCAAATCAATTTCTGTCTTTTTCAATATGGACTCTTTAGGAAATGATTTTTTTGATCTACCCGAATTAAAAAAAGTGAAATCTATTTTGACGGAAAGCGATAAAGGAATTCAGATAAAAGGTGAAGCGAAAGATTTGATTTGTTCAAAAATAAGATCTATACAGAAAAAGAAAGGTATTCACAGCCTACTCACTTTCTTAGAAATACTTACCTTGATTTCTTCTGCTGATGAATTGAATTATTTATCCAGTCTCCGTTTTTCTTTTGATCCTTCCAGCCAGGAAAGCGAACGCCTCGAACTTATTTTCCAATACATTTTGGACAATTACCAACAAACCATCAAACTCGAAGAGGTAGCAAAACAAGCTAACCTTAGTGTTTCTGCTTTTTGTCGTTTTTTCAAAGCACGCACTCGGAAAACGTTTTCCAAATTTCTGAATGAATTTAGAGTTTCATTGGCATGTAAAAAATTAATTTCAGAAGAACATAGTATTTCGGAGATTTGCTATGAGGTAGGCTTTTCAAACCTCTCTAACTTCAATCGACAGTTTAAAGAGATTACCGGATTTTCTCCAACAAAATACATAAAGGAAGTCCGTTTATAATCTGTACAATTTAAAAATCGACCCTAACTAATCGGAGCTTATGTTTTCGCTCACTGGGTACAATCAAAGTCTTCGAAGCTATTTGGATAGCATCTCTAAATCTTAATTGAAGCTTTTGATTAAAAGTGCTAAGGACACTATTTCGATCGAAGTTACCATTTCCTCGCATCACATATTCGCTTACTGTATTTTCATATTTTATTTCATCATTAAAAAGCACTCTAAGCGCACTTGGTGTTTTCAATAAAAAGAAAGAAGAAAATATAGCGTCATCATCTTGCGAAAACTGTCGCTTCGGAAGAATGTTTTCCCAGTGTACGTTTCCATTCGGATGAATAGAAATCATCATAATATCTTCGATATGATAATCCACAATATAGCCCCTTCCATCACCTCCGATATATCCTCCGCGCGAAGCAGTTGCCATTTGTCGCTCCAGTAGTTTATTCCGTTCTGCGATCATGATAATACCGCCATCTCGTCGAAGAACAATATCTCTGACGACCGTTTCAGCCACCCCTTTATTCTCTTTAATTTTTTTACCTAAAAAATCAGCAACAAATTTATCTTCAAAAGACTTAAAAGTAAGACTTGGATTACCCGTATCGTAGGCAGAGACTTTCATGAAAAAATACCCTTTTGCTCTTCCTCTGTTTTTTTCAGAATATAGTCCTCCTGCTATGAGGTTATTATTTAAATTATCATAATCAAAAAGGATATCAAACGTAAGTTGCTCTTGCATTGAAATAGTAAAAAAGGTCAATCCTCCTTTTGAGCTATCTGCTCCGGCAAAATATACTTCGTACAGGTGTTTATCTCTAGTGCTCCGCCTATTGTCTTTTCCTAAGATATAATACATTTCCCCGGCATCTGTAATCAATGGTTGTTGATAATCCACATGAAAGGTCATCCCTTCCGGTGAAAGCTCATTATACCATAGCATTTTCATTTCGTCTAAATCAAAACTAATCGCCTCAATTTTAGTTTGCTTTTCTATGTTGTATAATAAAACCTTACTACGATCTTCAGATCGGATAATATTTACTCTAGGTGGGTAAAAACGACTTCCATAATTATAGATTGTCGTAGAATCAATCAGGTTAGCCCCTGCATCATACTTATTGGCTTTTAAAATCGTTTTGCCCTTTCGTTTAAATTTATAAATCACACTAAAATGCGTTTTATCGGGAATAATCCCGATCACATCTGTTTTTTTGCGATCAAATTTCAATTCCTTTTTCCAGCTTAGGTGCAGATTTTCATTAAAAGCCTGAATCTCATAATCATTATTCGACTTATCTCTATATAAGAGAAATCGATCTTTTAATTTCCCAATAATTTCATAAGCTTGATCATTGCGAATAGAGACCGATTCGGATACGGTTACGGTCTGGGCAAGCAGATATCCAGGTAATGTAAAAACCAAAAGGAAAAGTAACTTTTTCATAGACTGTTATTTATAGTACAGGGAAGTCTAAAGTTATTTGATAAAAGGAGGTTTTTAAAGGGTAAAAAACATATTCATATAATACGTATTTTTTATCAATCCTGCAACTGTGCAATTATCACATTCAAGTCAATTCGTTCTTTTTCTGACACTACTTCATTCGCTACATCCATCAACATTTTCTTTATTGCCTGAGCATCATCAGATTTTGTTACTGCACTGTGTAGACTTAATACCTGTTGATTGCAAAGAATGGATATATAATGTTTTTCCTGAACCGTTCGTTTCGTTTGCTCCTTTGCAAATTTGCTAGGTGGCTCAAAGTACCAATGTACTGCTTCAAGATTATTGTCTGTTTTAAAAACTTCTTTTTTAATCTCAAATTCAAAATCAGGTTCGCTTTCTTTTAGGATTAGATTTTCATACTCGATATATGCATCTAAGTTGGATTGCTTTTCATCTGTTTTTAAGATTTCTGCAAAACGCTTTGTTGGGACATTGAATAATTGTAATAAATCGCCGTCCACTACATAGGTTATATTTTTCATGTCAACGGGTCGAACACTTCCTCCTCGAACAGGAACTTTAAAAAAGCTTTCCAGTTCATTGTACACTTGCACATAACCATCACCGACGTTTATATTTCCACTTCTATAATTTTTCTCTTGAACGAGCCTCCCTTTTTCATACACTCTAATCGTATGCAAAATACCTTTTGAACTCCAGTACTTTGCTTCCTTTTCTGGCTTATCATTTATAAAATATTCTTCTGACTTTTCCGTCCCATCTTCAAACCATTTTTTTGTTAGCCCATCTTTCACTCCGACCTTATACTGACTTTCCATTTTTAGCTGCCCGTTAAGGTGCCAGTTTTTCACCGTTCCGTTTGTCTCACCATTCGTATACGTTGCTTGTTGATCTAATTGACCATTTGCAAACCACCAGTTATGTTGTCCATCTTCTTTTCCTGATGAAAAATTTCCTTCCGATTTTTTCTTGCCGTTTTTATGCCATTCCGTACATATACCATTCGGCTCTCCTTGGATATAATTTAATTCTACTTTCTTTTGTCCGGTCGCATACCATTGTGTCTCCCGACCATGTTGCTTTCCTTTATCATATTCCGATTCATATATTTTGGTTCCATCTTTCGCCCACTCTTTTACAACACCCTGAAACTTGCCTTCCTTGATAGGAACGGACATCTTTTTCTTACCATTGGAATGCTCTTCTAAGGCTAAGCCCGTAAAAGCACCAACAGTATTACGTTGATAAAAAAGACCATTAATTTGATCTAAATCATAAACACTTACTTTCTTTTTTTGAGAAAAGGATAAGGTAGATATTGTGGTAAAAACCAACACAAAAAGCCATTTATTCATTGGATTCGAACTGTTTATACGTTATAATTAAAATAACGGGTAGGATCTCATTAGGTTACGAAAGAATAACGAAAGCGAAGCGAATTTCGTATATCTTTTCTAGAATAATGAATTTAGAATTTCTTTACTCCCTAAATCCCAAATCAATTAAAATCCAAGATACTTAGTTTGTTTTTTCAATATACTCCAAAAGTGCGGAAATTTCTTCGTCCTTGAAATTAGGAAAAGAGGTCATCGGTGATTTGTTGTATTTATTATATAGTTCAACAGCATAGGCATCCCCTGAGGCTATTACAGCTTGAGAGTTTCGAATCCACTTATATAATAACTCCTCTCTTCCTTCCCACCTTTCCATCGTTCCTCGAAGTGCAGGACCGGTCATATCATCCAGCATGTTTTTGTTATGACAGGAAGCACAATTGGCTCTAAATAAAGCTTTACCCGTTTTATATTTTGTGGAGAAGCTCTCTTCCTTCACTTTATCAATTTGAATATTATTTTCGATACTATCTGCATACTTCGGATCATAGGTGTTATGATCATAATTGGAATTAGCACAAAAGGCGATTGAACATCCTATTACTAAACCAAAACTGTAAACAAGGAATTTTATGAGTTTCATTTGAGGTGTTTTTCTAGTAAAACAATCGAAACCCTGTGTAAGTTTTTTATCATTTTTAAAATCCAACAAATTAAGATTTCCCTATCTCCTTGAAATAGGCTAATTTCACCTAACAATTTAAATAAAATAGAAATCAGAAAATGTCAAAACAATTAATAGAGTGTGTTCCTAATTTTTCAGAAGGGCAGGATATGTCCATTATCAAGCAAATTACTGATGAAATCGAAAAGGTAGACGGGGTAAAATTACTGGATGTTGACCCAGGAAAGGCGACTAACAGAACCGTTGTAACTTTTGTAGGCGAACCCGATGCGGTTGTACAAGCTGCTTTTCAAGCGATAAAAAAAGCAAGCGAAGTTATCGATATGTCAAAACAGAAAGGCGAACATCCTCGAATGGGAGCAACAGACGTTTGTCCTTTGATTCCGATTTCGAATATTACTATGGATGAGGTGGTGAAGTATGCGCACAAGCTTGGTGAAATGGTAGGACGAGAATTAAATATTCCAATTTACATGTACGAAGCTGCGGCTACAAAACCTGAATGGACTAACCTGGCGGTTATTCGATCAGGGGAATATGAAGCCCTTCCTGAAAAGCTTCAAAAACCGGAATGGAAACCTGATTATGGTGCTGCAAAGTTTAATGCAAAAGCAGGCGCTACGGTAATTGGAGCCAGAGATTTTTTGATCGCTTATAATGTAAATCTAAATACGACATCTGTTCGTCGAGCTAATGCTGTTGCTTTTGATGTTAGAGAGCAAGGCCGGGTAAAACGAGAAGGCGATCCTATAATCGGGAAAGTTATTAAAAATGAAAATGGGGAGGCGGAGAGAATACCCGGCGCCTGTAAATCTGTAAAAGGAATTGGCTGGTTTATTGAAGAATATGGCATTGCTCAAATCTCCATGAATCTAACCAATATTAATATTTCTCCTTTACATGTTGTTTTTGAAGAATGTGTCAAAAGTGCCCAAAACCGTGGCCTTAGAGTTACTGGTTCTGAATTAGTAGGTTTAGTCCCTTTGAGCGTCATGCTGGAAACTGGAAAACACTTTCTAAAAAAGCAAAATCGCTCGCTCGGTATATCTGAACAAGAAATCATAAAAATTGCCGTAAAATCGCTTGGTTTAGACGAATTAAATGCTTTTGATCCTCAAAAGAAAATCATTGAATACCAGCTGGAAGACCTTAATACGGCACCATTATTGAAAATGAATTTAGAGGAATTCGCCTATGAAACAGCCTCAGAAAGCCCTGCTCCCGGAGGTGGTTCTATCTCTGCTTATGTTGGTGCTTTAGGTATTTCGCTAGCGACAATGGTGGCCAATTTATCTGCTCATAAACGAGGCTGGGATAATCGATGGGAAGAATTTTCAGGTTGGGCAGAAAAAGGTCAGTCTATCAATGATGCGCTATTAAAAATGGTCGATGAAGACACTAATGCATTCAACAATATCATGACTGCTTTTAGATTACCAAAAAATAGTGAAGAAGAAAAGGCCAATAGAAAAAACGCCATCCAGGCAGCTACTAAAAATGCCATCGTAGTTCCTTTAAAAGTAATGGAGCTTTCTTTACAATCATTTGAAACGATCAAAGCTATGGCTGAATTCGGAAATCCCAATTCAGTGACCGACGCAGGCGTAGGTGCTCTTTGTGCGAGAGCTGCTATCCATGGCGCTTTTTTAAATGTCAAAATAAACAGCGGCGATCTGGACGATAAAGATTTTATCGAGAAGACTTTAAAACACGGAGAGCTCATGATACAGCAAGCCGATACGATCGAACAAGAGATTTTAGAAATTGTTAATTCGAAAATTTAAACATACGATTCTGGTTTTATTGAATCAGATCAAAATGCTTTTTCCATGAACAGAATAAAACTACTACTGATTATTTTTATCAGTACTTATTGCGCAGCAATAGCACAGGATAACTTCACTTATATATCCGATCGCAAGTTTTTCCTTGCCGATCAATTGATCGGTTATGATTTCCGTCCAAACTTTATGGAAATCCCTAATGAAACAGAAGAAGAACTCTCTCCCGGAGAATATTCCTTTGGTATTTCCAGAAGCAACCTATATGTTGATGGTGGCGAACTGAAAGGTGTTTATAGTGTAAACAACATGAATCCTACGGAGTATGGTTATAAATTAATGTTGATGAATGCACGTGACCCTACCATTCAGGGACATTTGAAGGTTATCCTTAATCGTAGGGCTCAGGTCGAAGCTTTGGTTTTTAAAAGATCGAAAAAAGAAGCAGAGATGATATTTTTTCTAGCACCAATTTCTGAAAACTTGTTTAATCAGGAACAGGAATACTTTACAGACAAGTACGACATGTCTATGGAAGAACAGGATAGTCTTTGGGGAGAAAAACTATATCCTTTCCATCGAGTACATTATGATGAGGGTGGCGTACAGGAACGTCTTCAGATGGCTGATAGCACGTCAATTGAGTTTATTGAAAAAATCACCATCATTGAGAAAAAGAAGCGAAAAAGAAAAGGCAAGAAAAAGAAAAAAAATGAAGAAGAAATTGTAGCCGAACAAGAAAATGAGCTTGGTGAAAGTGAAGAAGAAATGGAAGAAGCTGAAATGGAAATCACTGAAATAGTACAAAAAGAAGGAGAAGAATTACAAGCTGATCCCGGTGCTTATCCTCCTGTTGAAGAATCGGATGACCTGGAAGAAGCAATAGAGGAAGCGCAAGAGAAAGATAATGTCAAGGTAAAAATTGTAAAGGAGTACTTTATTAAAATCCGAAGTATTCTAACTTTTGAAGATGGAACTACAGAAGATAAAATCGAAGAGATTCCAATTAAAAAGAAATTTACACTTTTCGAAACAGAGGCAAATGACAATCCCACTGTAGAACCTTTCGAATTAGAAATTCAACCTAAAAAAGGGAAGCCTATCATCATGCGTCTGACGAAAAAGAAAACAATCAGTAGTATCTATATCAATGGTAAAAACTATTTGATGCGAGGACATTAATTTATAGGTCATGTGTCATAGGTCATGACTTATGACTTATGACTTATGACCTATGACACATGAATTATATTTAGAAGCTGAATCCTATCGACGTTTGAAAAGAAAGGTTGGTATCCTTATCATTTCTGGAGATATAATCCAATCCGTTTGATGACACTCTGGAAATATCATAAAAATCATTGGTAGCATCAGTCAAACTATAGTTAGCCGTTCCGCTGATAAACAAACCACTGTTTATATAAAAAGCGATACCACCGACTAAACCAAAATCAATAATATTATAAAAGCTCCCGTCTTTTTCTGGATAATCCAGGTAATAAGCTCCTAGCTTCTCAGGTATCACAATACTTCGTGTATTATTCGAAATGGTCACCATATCTGCACTTGGATCAATCGTCGTTTCTGATGCCGGTTTATCGCCGAAGTAATTATAATCCAGCTCGAACGTTTCATTAACATCTGGAAATCCTGGTACATCTGTTGATGAGTATTTATATTCTCCTACTCCAGACGATCCCACTAAAAATCCGACATCTACTCCTCCGTAGACCTCTAGCTTCCCACCGATTTTATAATAAGCCGTTAGTGGAATGTCAATATAGGAATTCACCGTTTCCAAAAACACTCTACGTTCGCCAACCGAAGATAAAACGCGATCTCCTTGATCATCCATAAATATCTGGAAACCCTGTCCATCGTAAGTATGTTTTACGCCTCTTTGGTTAAACAAAAACTCTCCGCGAACTCCGACAAGATCAGTAATTCGATAAATCACTGCTGCTCCAACATGGAACCCTGAATTATATTCAAAGTTTTCTACTTCAATACCATTCGCATCTACTTCCGAATCCGCTAACAATGTTGAAAAATTTAATCCCACCTTAAAGCCATAAGAAAACTCCTGCGCATTTACACAAAGTGGAAAAATGAAAATCAACAGTACAATTCCAAATTTATTCATGATCATTATTTTTTATTTCTACGTAAATATATAAATTTAATCTGCCTATTTTGCTAGTCTAAATCTTTTCTAAGTAATATTCTATTTTCGCCAATATCTTCTCTTTCTTCAACGCTAATTATATTAAAACCGTTGCGTAAAGCAAACAATAACATTGCTTTCAGTCGATTTCGGGTTTTAAAGGTAATCGAACGATAACCTTGTTGCTTTGCCCAACTTTCTTGTTCTTTTGCAAGAGCCATTGCTACTCCTTTCCTTCGCGCTTGCTTCAGCACGGCCCCCATCCAGCTATAAAAATACCCTTCCCGTTCATAACCCACTTTAAATCCAACAGCTTTCCCTTCTAAATAAGCCACCAAAATAAGATGCGGAACATTATCCAAACGTTTCCTATACTCCGTTTCATCGTGTGGATTATAAAACTCGTCGATTTCTTTCGAAATCGCGACAACTGTAGGGATGGATCCTTTTTTTATTTCCAAAGACATTATAACTTTAATTCAAAATTATCATTTTGAATCTTAAAAAACTATTTCGATATCTACTTTATATTTTTCTGACCTATTGTTTATTGCATATTCTTGTGTACACCTTCCAATCAAAGTTCATCTTTTTGGAAAAATCGTTGCATGCCGACCATAACTTTAACTTTCCGGGAACAGTAGAAGAAATATACCTCGTGCATGAAAATGGCGATTCTATCAATGCGCTTTATTTTAAAACAAAAGACTCCATTCGAGGAGAGTTGCTCTATTTTCATGGTAATTCTAAAAATCTGGAATATTGGGGGAATGAAGCGGTGCCTTTTACAAATCAAGGTTACAATGTCTTGATGATTGATTATCGAGGCTATGGAAAAAGTGATGGCAAACCATCGGAGGCAAATCTGTTTGAAGATGGACAGCTTGCTTATGATTGGATCACTAAAAAAGCCAATCCTCAATGGCTTGTCATCTATGGCCGATCTCTAGGGAGTGGTATCGCTTCTTTCGTTGCCGGAAATAATGAAGCCAATATGCTCATACTTGAAACGCCTTTTAATAATATGAAAGATGTCGTCCAGGTTCGCTATCCCTTTTTATTTTTAAAACTTCCTTTCCGACATCGTTTTCCTAATGATGAGCATATTGGGAGGGTTAATTATCCGATTCATATATTTCATGGTACCAACGATAAGGTTGTTCCATTCAAATGTGCTGAAAAACTTAAACCCCTGCTCAAAACCTCTGATCATTTTTATACGATTGAAAAAGGAGGACATAAAAACCTAAGCGAATTTCCTGCTTTTAATAAAAAGCTAAATCAAATTCTCTGATCCCTATATTCAAGAACCTAATTTTTTTATTTTTGCAAATGAATATCAACCAGTATGGCGAGAAGAAATAAATTAGAAAAGTTTGCGGAAATTTTAAGCTTCCCGAATGTTTATGAAAATTACGATCCTAAAGCACCTCAGATCGTTGGGAAAGATGGTGTGCCTGTAGAAATGAAAGGGAAATGGTGCGCTAACCATTTTAAAAACGATCATCCTCTGGTACTCGAATTAGCCTGCGGAAAAGGAGATTATACGCTAGGTTTAGCAAGACGCTTTCCAGATAAAAACTTTATCGGAATGGATGTCAAAGGCAATCGAATTTGGAAAGGCGCAAGTACCGCTCTGGAAGAAAAGTTAGATAATGCTGCTTTTTTTAGAACGCGTATTGAGCAGATCGCTTTATTTTTTGAGAAAGATGAAGTAGATGAAATTTGGATTACCTTTCCTGATCCCTTTTTAAGAAAGAGCAAAGCCAACCGTAGACTGACCTCCGCATTTTTTATAAACCATTATCGGAAATTTTTAAAAGCCGATGGCATCATTAATCTCAAAACAGATTCCCCTAGTCTTTATACCTTCACGCTGGAAACAATCGCCGAAGATGCGAATTGCGAACTCCTTTATCACGATGATGATATTTATTCCAAACTACTCTATTGTCCAGAATTGGAAATTAAAACTTTTTATGAAAAAATGCACCTCGAAGATGGACGCAAGATTAAGTATGTGAAGTTTCGACTTTCAGTCGAAAAGTGATGGTTCTCGCT
>CAYXQH010000101.1:0-1445 GCA_964467425.1 uncultured Saprospiraceae bacterium | reverse complement strand
TTTCGAGCGCAGCGAGAACCTCTAAAAATGCTTCCAGCCCTGCGCTTTAATTGGATGAATATTTCCACCTTTTGTGTGTAAATTAACGCCGTCTTTTTTCTCAACGATTTCGCCCATGATATAAATATCGGGCATATACTTTACCTTTTCTACATCCTCTGGATTGATCGTAAATAGTAGTTCATAATCTTCCCCACCACTTAACGCACAGGTAATCGGATCCATTTTAAATGTTATTGCCTGCAACTCAACTTCTTGTTTGATTGGGACACCGCTCTCCTCTACCCAAGCACCAACCCCCGATTGTGTACAAATATGAAAAATCTCTGAGGCCAGCCCATCTGAAATATCTATCATTGCAGTTGGTACTAAATTATTCTTTTCAAATATTTGAAGCATATCCAGCCGGGCTTCCGGCTTCAACTGACGCCCTATAATATAATTTTGCCCTTCCATGTCAGGCTGCACACCCGGGTTCGACAAATAGATTTGTTTCTCTCGTTCTAAAATCTGCAAGCCTAAATAAGCCCCACCTAAATCACCTGTTACACAAAGTAAGTCGCCGACCTTAGCCGTATTGCGATACGTGATTTTATCTTTTTCCACCTGTCCGATTGCGGTAGTATTTATAAAAAACCCTTTCGGAGAACTTGTCGTATCTCCTCCTACCAAATCCACTTTATACCGTTTACAAGCCGCATAGACTCCTTCATAAAATTCATCCATTGCTTCAACCGAAAAACGATTTGATATAGCTACAGCAACCGTCACTTGTTTGGGAACTGCATTCATCGCACAAATATCAGATAAGCTAACAATAACGGACTTATAGCCCAAATGCTTTAAAGGGGTATACATCAAATCAAAGTGAATACCTTCCACCAGTGAATCCGTAGAGATCACCGTATAAAAATCGCCACTATCAATTACTGCGGCATCATCTCCTACTCCTTTTATTGAAGAAGGGTTAACCATTGCATGGTCCTTAGTAAGATGATCTATCAATCCAAACTCTCCTAGTTCATTAACGTCTGTTCGTTTTTTAAAATCCTGAGACATGTTTTTATTATTTTGCCACAAAGGTAAGGAACCTAAGTAATACTTTTGTTCTTAAATAAATCTATTCGCTTTGGTAATACTAAATTGAAAATGCATTCCACACAGCATCATCTGGTAATGGGGCTGTAAGTTCTGTTTTTTCATTAGACACGGGATGGGTGAAGGTAAGTTTCCAAGCGTGTAAATGAATAGATCGATCACGATTCCCTCTTCTGGAACCATATTTTACATCCCCTTTGATTGGACTATTTATTGCAGCCAATTGAGCTCTAATCTGATGGAACCGGCCTGTAATTAATTGTATTTCCAATAAACTATAATTATCGATCTTCCCCACAACCTTATATTGGAGTTCTGCTTTTTTAGCTCCAGGTTGAGGTGTTTCA
>CAYXQH010000100.1:0-12959 GCA_964467425.1 uncultured Saprospiraceae bacterium | reverse complement strand
GACCTTTTAAAAATTGAATTACCTTTTGATATAATTTAGTCTTGACTAGTGTTTTTCTCAAAACAATTAAAAGAATAGTGCCTACTAGAAACACCGAACCTAAAATCCAATAAATTAAATTTGATTTTGTCGCGACTTCTTCTCCTGTTTGTGCAGTGCTTCGATCTTCTGATAAATACTCCACTAAAGTATCAAATTCCAAAACGAAAGCTAAACCTATCGCCAACAACAAACAAATAACATCCATCAGTCGACCGATAACAATGGTACCCATCAATTTTTCAACAGGAATTTTTTCATACCTGGACATAGTAGCTGCCCGTACGACTTCACCGACTCTGGGTAAACCAAGGTTTGCAAAGTATCCAATGATAATGGTAAAAAACGAGTTGGAAAGTTTTGGCGAATAACCAAGAGGTTTGATCAACATATTCCAGCGAAGTGCCCTGCTTATATTACTAATAGTAAAAGCAACCATCACAAGAAAAATCCAAAAGAAATTTGCTGTTTTAAAATCATCAATTATTTTTTGAACAAGGCTGCAATCAGCCAATGGAATCCCATCCAGTTCACACTGATCCATGTAGGCTGCATTGTACTTTTGAAATACAAAATACAGGATACCTAGGCCTACTCCTAAAAACACCAGAAATTTTAGGAAATTAAGAAGATGTTTGTTCAAAATCGGTTTTTATTTTAGCAAATTGTTTTCATCTGGGAAAACCGCAACAGGTTTGAATGCTTTGGCTTCTTCCAAGTTCATCAATCCATAGGAGATGATAATTACAATATCGCCTACTGCAACTTTCCGGGCAGCTGCACCATTCAGACAAATAACTCCAGACCCACGTTCTCCTTTTATAACATAAGTTTCTAAACGCTCTCCATTATTATTATTGACGATTTGCACGCGCTCTCCTTCTAAAAGATTTGCAGCATCCATCAGGTCCTCATCAATCGTGATGCTTCCAACATAATTGAGGTCGGCCTGAGTAACTCTAGCTCTATGAATTTTCGATTTAAATCTTTGTATCAACATAATTAAAAAAGTATAATTTTAGTATTAAGTATTAATCAAACCCGCATTTAGGACAGGAGTGAATCACGTTATTGTTTATTGCTATGATTTGAAAATTAAATTATCAATTAATCGTACCTCTCCTACCCACACCGCCATACAGGCAACAATAAAATCCGAATCTTCAAAATTATCGACTTTTTGAAGGTCAATTCCATCAATAATTTCTACATATTCCGGTTTAAAATCGGGTTGTTGAAGCTCCTCCATCGCCCATTTTGAAATCTCTTCAGGAGACTTTTCTCCCATCATTGCCTTTGCCTTAAGCAAGATTTTATTAAGAATCGGGGCTGCTGCACGGTGCGAATCTGGTAAACGCACATTTCTCGAACTCATCGCTAATCCGTCTTCTTCTCTTACGATTGGACACATAATAAGTTCAACGTCGGACTGTAATTGTTTCAACATATTTCTAACAATGGTCAATTGTTGAAAGTCTTTTTGGCCCATAAACAGCTTATCCGGAGCCACAATATTCAATAATCGCCAAACTACCTGTGCCATTCCATCAAAATGTCCTGGTCTGAATTCCCCTTCCATCACTTTTTCCAAACCACCAAAATCTAATGTCAGACTGGTATCTAATCCAGCAGGGTAAACCTCCCCTACAGGGGGCAAAAACAGGACATCTGTGTCTTTAGACGTCAATAAATCAATATCGTTACCTATTGTACGAGGATATTTATCGAGGTCTTTTTTATCATTAAACTGAGTAGGATTTACAAAAATACTGCATACCGTAAGGTCACTTTGCTGTTTTGATTGTTCAATTAGTGACAAATGTCCGTCATGTAAAGCCCCCATTGTTGGAACAAAGCCAATAATTTGGCCTTCAGCACGTTTAGTATCAACATACTTTTGAAGATCTGCTACTTTTTTAAACAAAAACATAAGACATTTGTAATTTTAATAGTGAGATTCGGTAAAAATAGGCAAATATAGACGTTTTTCTTAACATCGCCTTAACTGAAAGAATGGAATGGTTATAATAAAGAAGTGTCATTTTTTTACTATTTTTGCAAATCTGTTCATTGAAGTAGATTTTATTTTTTTAAAATAATAAGTGTATATGGATAAGAAGAAAGTCCTGATTGTAACTCAGGAAATGAAACCTTATACAGCTATTTCTGAAATTTCTGAAATAGCTCGTAAACTTCCTCAGTATGTGCAAGAGAATGGAATGGAAATCCGGGTTTTGATGCCACGCTTTGGAACAATAAATGAGAGACGCCACAGACTTCACGAAGTTGTTCGTCTTTCCGGAATGAATATCATTGTTGACGATGACGATTTTCCTTTAATAATTAAAGTTGCTTCCCTTCCAGGAGCTCGAATGCAGGTTTACTTTTTAGATAATGAAGATTTCTTTAAACGTAAGTCCGTATTTGAAAATGATAAGGGAAAACCGTTTGAAGACAATGCGGAACGAATGATCTTTTTCTGTAAAGGAGTAATCGAGACCGTTAAAAAGTTTGGCTGGGCACCTGATATCGTTCACTGTCATGGATGGATGACAAGTCTGGTTCCTTTATATTTGAAAACTGCTTATTTAAAAGAGCCTATTTTTCAAAACTCGAAAGTTATTTATTCTTTATATGAAAATGCATTGGGAAAAACGTTTTCTAATGAATTTGTCACTAAAGCATCAATAAATAATTTAGATCCAGAAGATTTAACAGCCTTCCAAAACGGAACAGGCATCGCTTTGAATAAAGGAGCAATCACGTATGCGGATGCAGTCATTCGAGGAAGTGAAAATTTAAGTGATTCTGATGAAAAGTTAATTACAGACTTAGAAAAGCCTTCTCTTGATTTTTTAAGTGAGGAAGAATACCTTCCTGCTTATATTGAACTCTACAATACGCTTCTAGAGCAAGCAGTCGAAGAATAATCTTTAAAAGAAAGCGAATTCGTCATACGAATCGTTGTATTAAAGCGGATATCGAATAATCTTCATAGAGCATTCGATATCCGTGTTTATAAAGAAAAAATGCCTTCCTTGCAGATTTCTTTTTTTAAAACAATTTTATTTTATCAAATGAAAAAATATTCATTAGTACTTTTTGTACTAGCGTTTGGGATAGTTATGAATTCTTGTAACGACCCTTCTCCGATTGGTGCAGAATTATTAGAAGAAGATCAAGTAGATGTGTTTTTTACTGATACCATTACGCTTGTTGCTTCTACCGTTCAAGAAGATAGTTTACTAGTCTTTGATCCTAATCCATCTGTTTCATATGGCAATTTTATTTTTGGAGATTATGTAGACCCTCTTTTTGGGAATACAGTTGCTAGTATTTATGCTCAATTAGTGCCTAGCTTTGATGAACCGAATTTTGAGGCTGCTACACTGGATTCTGTCATATTAAATTTACAATATGATACGACAGCCACCTATGGTAACATAGATGACGATCCTTTTGGCATTGGTATTTATCGAATTACTGAAATGATTGATAAAGAGTCCAATTACTTTTCTAACCAAACTTTTATGGTTGACGATGTAATGCCATTAGCAGAAATATCAAACTTCACTCCGATGGCCTCTTTTGAAGATACGATAAAAGGAATTATAGATTATACTTTCGACTCTGCAGGAGATACCCTTAACCTGCCTCCAACATTGAGAATTCCACTGCCAAATTCTTTAGGGCAGGAATTTATTAACTATGATACTTCTTCTTTTACCTCCAATAGTAATTTTGTAGAACAATTTAGCGGAATCTTCGTAAAACCATTGAATACAACTCCTGGTCTTTTAAGTTTTGATATTTCGTCCGTTTCCGTTTCCGGACTTACAGTATATTATCGACAAGACACTACTAAATCTCAGTATAATTTAGACTTTTCGAATAGGTTCGTGCAAATGAACAACTTCAAGCATGACTATTCTGGGGCTATTGTGGATGATTTTTTCGATAATACAACGGAAGGAGATAGCATATTATTTATTCAAGCGATGTCCGGACCAAATGTCAAAATAGAGCTTCCGTATACCGAAGCTTTTCAGGATGTTGTGATTAATAAAGCTGAATTAGAATTCACTGTTGCTGAATTAGTTGAAGATCAACCAGCTGTTTATACTCCAATGGAGACTATGATTGCAGCAGATATAGGTCCTGATGGAGAATTTGTTTTTGTCTCTGACGTATTAGCTGGTGGCTCTAATTTTGGGGGCCTTTTGCAAGATGAAGTTGGTGACCAAGGGGAAAATATTCAACAATTTCGAATGAATTTATCTGCTCATTTTCAGGAAGTCGTTGAAGAACGTAGAGATAATGTAATTTTTCTCAGAGCGTTCCCGAAACAAGAGCAATCCAGCAGGGTTGTAATCTATGGTCCAGGTCACTCTAAATACCCAATGAAACTGAGAATTACTTACACTAAATTAAATTAGTCTATAATTTTTAAAATATTTTTCTGCTCAACCTCTACTTAGTATTTTTTAATTTTATTAAGGACACCTAAAATCTAAAAAAAATGTGTGGAATTGTTGGTTATATTGGAAATAAGCAAGCTTATCCTATTCTTATTAATGGTTTAAAAAGGTTAGAGTACCGTGGGTATGATAGTGCAGGGGTCGCCATTTTAAATGGTGGTTTGACTGTTTATAAGAAAAAGGGGAAAGTTCAAGAGCTTATCAATTTTGTAAAAGGAAAGAAAACAACCGGTACAATAGGAATTGGGCATACTCGTTGGGCAACACATGGTGAGCCTAATGATGTCAATGCACATCCACACATTTCTGGAAATGGCAGAATCACATTAATTCATAATGGTATTATCGAAAACTATGCTTTGCTTAAAGAAGCATTAAAAAAAGAAGGCCATACTTTCGAAAGTGAAACAGATACTGAAGTTTTGGTACACTTCATCGAAGAGATTCAAAAAAGAGACAACTTAGAAATAGAAGAAGCAGTCAGAATTGCGTTATCGAAAGTTATCGGTGCCTATGCAATCGTTGTTATTGACAAAGAGAATCCAGACAAATTAGTAGCTGCGCGACAAGCTAGTCCGCTTGTTGTTGGTATTGGCGAAGACGAGTTTTTTATTGCTTCTGATCCAACGCCACTTGCAGAACATACTCAAAAAGTTGTATTTCTAAATGACGGAGAAATTGCTGTTGTGACCAGAAATGGAGATCTCCAAATCAAAACTATTGACAACGAAATACAAACACCATTTATCCAGGAGGTCGATCTAAAGATCGAACAAATGGAAAAAGATGGTTACGAGTACTATATGCTCAAAGAAATTTATGAGCAACCAAAAACTGTTGCTGATTGTATGAGAGGTAGAATTAGTGCTGCTGAAGGATGGATAAGAGTTGGTGGTGTTGACACCTGCAAGGATCGAATCTTTGATGCTAATCGATTCATAATTGCCGCTTGTGGTACATCCTGGCATGCCGGACTGATTGGTGAATATCTTTTTGAAGAATTAGCACGAATTCCGGTTGAAGTAGAATATGCATCGGAGTTGCGTTATCGGAATCCAATCATTACAGAAAAAGATGTAGTCATTGCGCTTTCACAATCAGGTGAGACAGCGGATACTTTGGCTGCACTCGAAATAGCTAACGAGAAAGGAGCCTTGTGTTACGGAATCGTGAATGCTGTAGGATCTTCTATCGCCCGAACCACCTTTGCCGGATCTTATATTCACGCTGGTCCGGAAATTGGCGTTGCTTCTACAAAAGCATTTACTGGTCAGGTTACTTTATTATCTATGATGGCTATTCATCTTGGATATGAAAGAGGAACAATCCCTAGATCTTACTATTTACAATTACTGGAAGAGCTTGAAAATATTCCAAAAAAGATCGATCGCTTATTAAAAACAGCTAAAGATCAAATCGAATATATTGCCGGAGAAATAAAAGATGCTCCTAATGCTTTGTATCTCGGAAGAGGTTATAATTTTCCGATTGCTCTAGAAGGTGCATTAAAGCTTAAAGAAATTTCTTATATTCACGCAGAAGGCTACCCTGCAGCAGAGATGAAGCATGGTCCAATCGCACTCATTGACGAAAATATGCCGGTGATTGTTATTGCGACTAACAAAAGTGCTTATGAGAAGATCGTGAGTAATGTTCAAGAAGTAAAGGCTAGAAAAGGAAAAATTATTTCTATTGTCAAAGAAGGCGATACGGTCATCAAAGGACTTTCTGATTATACTATAGAAATTCCGGATACAGACGAACCGCTTACTCCTTTACTTTCAGTTATTCCGCTTCAATTACTTTCCTATCATATCGCATTGTTAAGAGGATGTAATGTTGATCAGCCAAGAAACCTTGCAAAGTCAGTAACCGTAGAATAAATAAAAAAACCGGGTGCATTTTTTTCACCCCTTATATCAATAAAAAAGTTCAAAATGAGTGAACATAATATGGAGTATAACTCCCAAAAAGATCTTCTCGAAATGGCGGAATACGGTCGAAATATCCAGATGATGGTCGATCACGCAAAGACTATTGAAGATCCAGAATATAGACAAGCCTTCGCTGAGCGAATTATTCTTTTAATGCACCAAATGCATCCTCAAAACAGAAGTATTGATGATTATCGTGCAAAGCTTTGGAAACATATTTTTAGAATTGCTGATTACGAA
Source organism: uncultured Saprospiraceae bacterium (assembly GCA_964467425.1). GTDB lineage: Bacteria > Bacteroidota > Bacteroidia > Chitinophagales > Saprospiraceae > JAHDHW01. The sequence goes on along the minus strand of CAYXQH010000100.1, from coordinate 6,268 downwards.
TTAGAGGTTAACCCACCTGAAGGAGAAAGACCAACTAAAGCAGATAAAGTAAAAAAACCGACCGGACTCCATTATCCGGAAAAAGCTGCAAAATTCAGACATTACGGACATAATGTTCAAAGATTAATTGAAAAAGCTTTAAAAATGGACGATGGCCCTGTCAAAGATGGTTTTGTTTCTGCTATCGGTTCCTATATGAAATTAGCTTTCCGTACTTGGAATCGCGAACATTTTGTGAGTGATGAAGCTATTATTGCTGATTTGGAATCCTATTCAAAAGGAAAATTAAAGCTTGCTGAAGGTTCTACCTTCAATAATTTTGTAACTAAAGACAAGCCTAGAAAGCGTAAAGACTCCAGAGATAAAGGCGGTCGAAAAGGTGGTGGTCGAAAAGGTGGTGGCCGAGATCGAAGAAGAAAATAAGTAAAATCAAACCCTATTTAATATTTTAAACCCTCAGGTAATAATTTACCTGAGGGTTTTGTTTTTTATCCGTATTGAAAAAGCTATTTTCGCAACAAATTAATATCCTATGCAAAGCGATGCTTTTGAAATTATCGGTGGAAAAAAATTAAATGGAACCTTAATCCCACAAGGCGCAAAAAATGAGGCACTTCAAATCCTCTGCGCTCCCCTTCTTACAGACCAGGAAGTTATTGTTTCTAACGTCCCTGATATTCTGGATGTCAACAAACTTATAAAGCTGCTTAAAGGCTTAGGAGTCAAAGTAAATAAACTTGGACCTGAGAAATATTCATTTCAGGCAGATGAAATTGATTTAGCTTATTTTGAATCGGAAGAATTTCAAAAAAATGCCCGAGGCATCAGAGGATCTGTTATGCTTATCGGTCCTTTACTAACACGGTTTGGCAAAGCCTTTTTACCAAAACCCGGTGGCGATAAAATTGGTCGTCGAAGACTAGACACCCACTTTATTGGACTTCAAAAACTCGGCGGCAACTTCAATTACAACGATAACAAGAGTGTTTATTTTATAGAATCTCCTCGACTACAAGGCACCTACATCTTGATGGATGAAATCTCTGTCACCGGAACTGCGAACGTAGTGATGGCTGCAGTTCTTGCAAAAGGAACAACGCAAATTTATAATGCAGCCTGCGAACCCTACCTTCAGCAATTATGTAAAATGCTCAACCGAATGGGAGCAAAAATATCAGGAGTAGGTTCTAATCTACTTACTATTGAAGGTGTTGATAAACTAGGGGGAACAGAGCATCGTTGTTTACCGGATATGATTGAAATAGGAAGTTTTATTGGCCTTGCGGCGATGACACAATCAGAAATCACCATCAAAAATGCCAGTGTTCACGAACTTGGTAATATCCTTTCTGTTTTTAAAAAACTGGGTGTTCAGCTAGAGGTCAGAGGCGATGACATTTATGTTCCTGCACAAGACCATTATGAAATCCAAACGTTTATAGATGGGTCAATCATGACTGTCTATGATGCTCCATGGCCTGGCTTCACACCCGACCTGATGAGTATTATTTTGGTGATGGCAACACAGGCAAAAGGTAGTGTGCTGATTCATCAAAAGATGTTTGAGAGTAGATTGTTTTTTGTTGACAAACTAATTGATATGGGTGCTCAAATTATTCTTTGTGATCCGCACCGAGCAACAGTCATTGGTTTAGATCGTAAGTTTCAGCTCCGCGGTATTGAAATGACTTCTCCAGATATTAGAGCAGGAGTTGCGCTTCTAATTGCTGCCCTTTCGGCAAAAGGAAAAAGTACGATTCGAAACATTCATCAAATTGACCGAGGTTACTCAAATATTGATAAGCGTCTTCAAGCTATTGGCGCTGAGATACGAAGAATATAAAAAAGGTCGCCCAAATTTGGACGACCTCATAATACAGTGCTTTTGATTAAACAATGTATTTCCTATAGCTATCTATAAAACCTCTAATTTTTGTTCAACCGGTTTCTAGCCTTTGGAGCTCTGTTGGCTGATCTGCTATCTTTTGTTGAATTAAAACTTCGTGAGTCCAAATCCTCTACACAAAACTCGACCGATTCACTATACCCAAACTGTCCATCTGAGTAAAATAATACATTCCCGTCTTCATCTGTAAATTCGTATGCCCCATACCCATAGTCACAACAAATACCATCTCCCCATTCATCGTAAATAGTAAAAGTATAACAACCTTCAGGTAGACACCAGGCATCATTTACTTCATCTCCTTCATCGAGATTTCCATAGGGTCCACCACTTGCAACAAGATAGCCATGTTCATTCTCGATTTCCCAGCTTGTCTCATTGCCATAGGCATCTACTATTAATGAAAAGTTCATATCAAAGCATGCACCATCTCCATCATTATCGTTCTCTGTAGTAAAAAGCGAGATATTACTCCAGGGTGATCTTTCATCAGCACAAATTGTTCGAACTCTATATTGATAGGTCGTCTCTGGTAATAAATTACTTAAGACTTTAAATGTATTCGTAGTCCCTACTGCAGACCATTGGTTCGTACCAAGTACTCGATAACGTACTCTATATTTAACAGCATTCGCAACAGGGCTCCAGCTAATTTCTGCTGAAGTGGTGCCCAGTACCGTTGCATTTATATTTGATGGTGTGGCACAAGCATCATCAACCTGACAAGGCACACAATCAGGACCACCACAGTCAACGCCTGTCTCTTCCCCATTTTGGATACCGTCTTCACAAGTAGCTTCCTCTTCACAAGGTGCGCAAGAGCCGCCACAATCAACGCCTGTTTCATCTCCATTTTGAACACCATCCGTACAAGAAGGAACGGTTTGACATGGCTCACAAGAACCACCACAGTCAACGCCCGTTTCATCTCCATTTTGAATACCATCCGTACAAGAAGGAACAGCTTGACATGGTTCACAAGAACCACCACAGTCAACGCCCGTTTCATCTCCATTTTGAATACCGTCATCACAAGTAGCACTTGGTGGATCTACATCTCCACAAGCTGCTGCTGCATTATTGGCTACATTTTGTAAACTCGTAGCGACATAATTCTCTGCACGAGCAATTTGTCCAGCAGAAAACATATACATACAAGCATCATTGGTGTAATCCATGTAACTCATATGCATATCTGTGGAGTTACAAGAACTTGCTCCAAGATTGGGGCAACCGCCGTAATCTTGTGAAGAGACAGGCGTATCCGCAACGCCATCATCATCATTACATCCACCATTGCCACCCCAGATATGATCCAGTAAAAGGTAATGTCCTAGTTCATGCGTAAGTGTTCTCCCTAAGTTATAAGGAGCTTGTGGTGAAACGCCACTACATCCATTACCACTACCAAAAGCTCCAGCATCTACCACTACACCATCTCCATTTCCTGAGCCACCCAGCGGAGAATAACCTAAGTATCCCAGGTTGGGTCGAACAAAAATATTGATATAACCACTCCAGGCTGGAACATTATCGCCTGAAGTCTGATTGATAGTTACCGCCAAGTCACCATTATTCAAATCATATCCGTTAGGATGGTTTTGGGAGGCTAAGCAAAAAACCAGACAAGCATCTCCATTTTCAACACCTGGGAAATAATCCGAAGCTTCATTATCCCAATTACTGATATCACTATTTGAACCTTGAAAATCCGCGTTGATAATATCAATTTGATTTTTCGCCAATTCCCGAAGACAGGCTGCATCAGGATTTGAGATTCCTTGAAAATGAACCGCGACAGGTAAGGTTGTTATACTAGTACAATCCTCCGTTCTGGTACTGGCAAAGTTTTCTACTTTTTTAAATTTCTCTTCATGTTTCTTTTGATAATCAGGATCAGAAAGCAAGCCTTGCATATGATGATCGTGACCACAAGTTCTTTTTGTTGAAGGATGGTTTGTTTCCTCCGTTTGTGTTACTTGGTTTTCCGGGACGGCCTCATCGTCTTTACTACATGAATTAAAGACTGCAAAAAGACAACAAGCGAAACAGAGATAAATTAGATTTTTCATAATTGATTAATAAAATTTAGGTTAAGGAATTTGAAAAAGGGTTTCAGTCTAACAGTTGGCTGTTAGATTTTGGTCGTATGGCGATTAAAAATTTCTAAAATGACATTGTAAATTTCGCCCAGACGAGGCCTTCCTAAAGGAAGCCTGCATCTGGACTAGACTCTCTCAAAAGTCTTATCAAAAAAAGCTATGAAACTTTTTGACTAACATCGCTTATTAAAACGACGTTTAATTTGTTCTAATGAGCGTGTGAGCAGACAATTTTAAATTTACTTCGCAATGGGTTGCTTAACCAGCTTCCCGCTCGTAAACCCTGGACATTATTGGATTGTCGAATTTCCTGGCGCAGCTCCACTAATTCATCAAACTCATAGAGCAATTTTATTTTCTGATCAGCAATTGAATTTCCATTAGGCATATTCGGTTCTGTTATAAAAAATGAAAACACTTCTGCAATATCTTCTCCTGGATTAGTCGCAGCATAGTCGCTAACAAAACGCGTTTTATATTTTTCATAAAAACCGTCTACTTCATCTTCTCCAAGAGATTGAAACTCGTCATAGATATCTGCCCAACCTAATTCGAATAATCTGTTGAGATAAGAATTAGACATTGCACAGCCTTCCTGTGGATTAAAATTATTACAAGAATTTTGGCCTGCATTGATTTGACTTTCATTCAACGTTAGCACATGCCCAAATTCGTGGATGGTTACATAAGTGAACATATTTTTAAAATCGACTTCCTCCAATTGAGTCGCTGCATCTATTGCCAAGGCAAACTTCCATCGACTCAAATCATTTGGATCAATAGGTTCGACATAGCCGAGTAAATTTCCTCCGCCATAAAACACTTCGAACTCGACCATGCGATTTCGATCACTTTCAGGGATTACCCGAGTAACAAATTCCCACATATCAAAATGCTTTTGATAATCTTGCTGGTAAGTACTAAGGTTTCCACTTACTTCGTAGTCTCTAATTTTTGAGATCGTATTTCCTTGAATCTGATACAAGGTCAATTGACCTTCGGCTCCTCCTCCCTGATCGTGCGTATCGCCTTCCTCTTCATCAAAGAAATCACCTTCTTCCGTATAATCTTCTGGTTGGTCAAACTCATCGTAATACTCATCTTCGTACTGGCAGGAAACAATCGTAATTGCTAAAACTAATAAAATCCATAACTTGCTTTTCATGACAATTCGTTTTAATTGTTAGAGAATCTGAATTATAAACAAGTAAAGATTTAGTCGTATAGATGAAATTTTAAAGTTTAAATCGTCAAAGAATTCATTTCTGACTTTAAAAAGTTAGTAAAAACATAAGCGATTGAAAATGAGCATTGTTGAGCTAACTTTTTAAATTAAAAGAAGAAATTTAATTCCTGCCTGCCGGCAGGCAGGTTTGACAAATACTTAAATATGAGTTTTCGTTTGTGTTGATATTTCAAATATAAAAGCGAATCTTCTATAAAATCGGGGACTTTATACTTTTGGAAGGCTTTATTATACTTTTGTAGGGTTTATTTATACTTTCGGATTGGAGAGAATGTACGATTAGCGTAATTTTGAGTAGAATTAGAAAACACACTGAAGTTAAATGAGCCAATATAGCTACACGAAAGCATTTGAGTGGATTCTCAACAAAAAATACAGGATAGGGTTTCATGTCCTGTTTTGGATCGTCATGTACCTCGATGAGTTCCTGGCTTTGATAGGGATTACAGAACCATTTGAAAGTGATCAGATAAAGTATATCATTGTTGGTATTCTATTAGACATGGCAATGGTTTATCTCAACCTCTATGTCTTCATTCCGTTTTTACTTTTAAAAAACAAAGTCTGGCAATATATATTACTCACTGTTTTATCGGTTTTAATCATCAGTTATAATAGTCAAATACTAGGTCCGCCTTGCTATGAATGCGATGAGCTAGGTTTTTCATTAACAGACTTTATAATTAGTGCATTTATTCCAACGATGACTTTGCTAGGAACAGCAATTGCCGTCAAAATATTTAAGCTTTTTCTTCAAAACCAGCAACAGGTCACCGATCTGAAAAGATACGGATTAGAAACAGAGCTCGCCTATCTCAAAGATCAAATCAACCCGCATTCTTTATTCAATGCTTTGAACAATATATATGTGCAGTCTCGAAAACGCCCCGAAGAGGCTTCAGAAAGTATTCTTCTTCTTTCTGATTTATTAAGGTATCAATTGTATGATTGTGCAAAAGAAAAAGTATATCTCAGGGGAGAAGTTGACTATTTAAAAAATTATTTAAAACTAGA
>CAYXQH010000099.1:0-13010 GCA_964467425.1 uncultured Saprospiraceae bacterium | reverse complement strand
TCTAACAGAGTAGGAATAATCTAAACCAAAAGTTATGAAAAAATTACTGCCAATATTATTCGTCCTGATGTCTTTTATTTCATTTGGACAAACATCCAATCAAGAAATTGAAGCAGAAAACAGCAAAGTTTCTACAGCGAAAGTACATCTTGATACTTCCTCCGAGAAACTTAGCTTTGAATTAATCCCTTCTAATAATTCGGAGAAATTATCTGACACTTATAGTCTCGATATTTCATCATTAGCTTTTAAATCTCAAAAGACCCTAAGCTATTTTTGCAGGCTTTTTTCGATGAGCAATTATGAGTTAAAAGGAGATTTTGAAAAGCAGGAAATTCTTATTGCACTTAATAATGAAAAAATCGAACAAAGCAATTTGACACTTAAAGATCTAAATGATCACTTCGAAAATTTTTCAAACCGAATGTTCTTCATTTATAACAAATCAAAATAAAGAAACCATGAAAAACTTATATCTTTTTTGTTTTTTGATGCTTTGTCCATTGCTCATATACGCGCAACCACTCCAAGTGAATACCAATTTGACAGATCTTGAACTGGTCCAGTCAATTATAGGAACAGGAGTAATCGTATCTAATATTAGTGTCACTGGAGCACAGAACTCCTATGGACAATTTCAATTTGGTAATATGGGGATGAATAATGGAGTCCTTTTAACAACTGGAAATATTACAAATGCATTAGGCTCCAACGATTTCCTAAATATATCTACTAACAATGGAACGCCAGGATCCGATTTATTGGAAGCGGCAACGGGTGTTCCCACCTATGATGCTTGTTCCATATCTTTTGACTTTGTACCAACAGGTACTACATTAACTTTTAACTATATTTTTGCATCTGAAGAATACCATGAGTTTGTAAATTCTAGCTATAATGATGCAATGGGACTTTTTATTTCAGGTCCCACTTTGGATGATGATACAAATATTGCATTGGTTCCAGGTGTTAACGTCCCTGTTAGTATTAACAATGTAAATGGAGGAGAGCCAGATGACAATCCACCAGGCCCCGATCCGAATCCTGATTGTGCGGGTGGAATAAACGCAAGCAATCCGCAGTTTTTTGTAGATAACTGCGAAGGTGATGATATAGAATATGATGGTCGAACAGTACCATTAACCGCCACAATTACAGATTTATCCCCTTGCGAAACCTATTCTATAACGCTGGTTATTGCAGATGTTGGAGATTATGAATATGACTCTGGTCTATTCATACAAACAGGAACATTCAGTTCAGATGGCCCTGCTGCTAATAACGATGTTGAATTCTTTTTTGCGCACGAAGATCATACCCCAGATGATGAGTTTAGTATTTGCGAAGATGTTTTTCTGGATGGATCGGCAAGCACCCTCCAAACAGGCACACACTATATGCGTTTGGCAATAGTTGATCCAGACGATAACCCTCCTATGGATCCTGATAATGGTGTAACAGTAATAGCTGAAACAAGTGAACAGACACCAGGGGACCCAACGTGGCTCAATGTTACTCAAACCTTTGAAAATCATCCAACTGACCCTTATAATTTTCAACCAGGTACTATCTATCAGATTAAACTAGGCGTTTATTCTGCAGAGCAATGCTGGAATTTTGAATACCATCAATTTACTTACACAGGTGGCAATGATTGTGAAATCGACACCGATTTAAACGCCTGTGATCATGAAGGTAAAACAGGTCACATCTCTTTTAACTGCATGGATCCAAATGCTTCCTTTAATTGGGACATTCCAGTCGGTAGTACAGCCAATATTTCTCCAAGTGGCAGTTTGTTGTATGGAGCTAGCGTAGGAACATATTACGTAACCATTACTGATGAATGTGGCACGACCGAACTGGATTATGAGATTGAATCAATATGTTGTGAACCATGTGTAGCGCCAACAAACCTAAACTGCTATCCACATGTCGGCTTCCTACATATAAAATGGGATGAAGTCCCTGGTATCGAAGAATATGAAATCGTAATTACATTAAATGATGATGATGGAGAATGTTGCTCTTTTGGTACTCCAGAAACTTTAGTCCCTATAGTAACAGCCGGAGTCCCAGTCGGAGATCAGCTGGAATATAAATATGAATTCCCAAATGATATTTTTTGCTTAAGCTGGTATATACGATCCTTATGTGGCAATGGAGTAAAGTCAGAAGATTCACAAAAGATGTGCTTCTCTGGTAATAGCTGTCATCCTATTGGTCATTAATGGAATTAAAAAATATTTTCATACTCAAAAATAATAAAAATGAAAAATAAATATATATTTAAAATTGTCTTGTTTTTTTTATTAGCTTATTCTAGCTCAACTTCAGGACAACAGAACCTAATACAAAATGGAGGCTTTGACAATATAGATCCAAGTTGCGGTTCTGCCAATTCATATGGATTTGCATTTAACCAAGGTTGCTTAGGTCCAGAGTGGGGTGCCTCATTAGGAACCCCGAGTGTAAAAAATTTTGTTTCAAATCCCTCCGATCAAATACCGCCTGTCTCAGCACCTTTTTTCACTTATTTATATGCAGGTAACAATGTGTTTTATGGTTGCAAAACTGAAAGTTTCTTTTACAATATAAGCCTTGAACAAAATAAACGATACCAACTTTCTATCTATGTAAGAAGAGGAATTACGAACAGTACTAATCTTGATGCTTCTGCACAGTTGGAAATATATGCTGCGAATGGTTTAGCAAATATACCGCAAGAACCATGGGAATATGACTGTGATGCCAATCCCCCTTTTAGCGCTCAACAAATTCATATTGAGCAGGTAAATGAAGTAAATAATCCTGACTGGAAATTAGTGACTTTTTGTTTCACTGTATACAATGATTATGACCAAATATGGGTTAAACCATACACGCCTCCTCACCCAGGAGGGGTCGATCATTGGAACCGAGCAATAATACTGGTTGATGATATGAGTTTAGTTGAATTATCATGTGAAGAAACAGCAAAACTAACCGCATGTGTTGAAGAGGAAGACTATGGATATATAGCTTTAGATTGTGAGGGCGACCATCTTAGCTATTACTGGAATATTCCTTTTGGGAGCACTGCAATGGTTAGTGATGATAATATTTTATTCAATGCTAGCCCAGGCATTTACACGGTTATTGTCACCAATTTACAAGGTTGTTTAGAAACGATAACATACGAGATTTTTTCTAGTTGTTGCGACACTACTGTATGTGAAACACCTATTAATTTAGAATGCAGAAAGAATTCTCCACAACCAGGAATCACATTATCTTGGGAAGAAGTTACTGGTGCAACAGATTATATAGTAACGATTACTAAAAATGACAACGCCTGTGGATGTTTTGGTTTTACTCAAGAGATTCAAGAATCTACTCAAGGTGCAACATCATACAATTATAACTCTATTAGCTTCTTTCCTTGTTTTTCCTGGACGGTACAAAGTGTCTGTGAAGACGGTTCAATTTCCGACCCAGCTCCTCTAATGTGTTACGCTGCTTTTACTGGGGAATGTAATGAAGCTCCTGAGTTCAATGATGAAGAGGACTCTAGAAATAAACTACATCTGGTTCCTATTATTTATCCTAATCCAGCTTCTGGGTCAATAAACTTTGAACTTAAGGCTCCAGAAAGCTTAACGATTACTACAGAAATATATGGCCTTGATGGGAAGCTTGTTAAATCGTTTGTAGAAGAAACTTATCGTGATGGTTTTTTCAAAAAGCAATGGCGCATAGAAGAACGAATAAAAGATGGAATCTACTTTGTTATTTTTAAGACCAACACCGGGACTTTCCAAGAAAAGATAGTGATATCCAAAGGTACTGATTTCAACAATTAGACCATCCCTTATGAAAGGAGTAAGTATGACGCTTGCTTCTTTCATTTTTTACTTAACCGACAATAGCAAGTAAAAGGCGGACACCAAAAAACCTTAATAAAATAGCAGCAAACAAAAATTTAAATTATGAAAACCAAAAAATTTTATTTCTTCATTTTCATTTTACTCTACTTAGTTCAAGCTGACTTATTTGCCCAATCGTTAGCGCAGCATCCTATTCAGATCAACACGAAAAACCTAACATCAAAAAACTGCACCGTTCAAAGTGACCTAGAAGCATGTACAGTTGAAAAGAATTTTGGATATATATATTTAGATTGCGAACCAGGTACAACGTTTGAATGGAGTTTTCCTTCTAATAGTCCTGCATTTGAAAAAAAAGGGGAAGGTTCGACTACAATCTTAAAAGCGGGTCAAGGAACGTATAGCGTAACTATTACGAATAGCGATGGATCCTCAGCAGTAGAAACTTATGAAATAGAGGCAAACTGCTGCATTGAAAAATTTCGCTGTCTGGCACCAAAAGGTTTGAGTTGTAGTGGCAATAGTACAAATGCTGAATTATCCTGGAATCCTGTACCTGGCGCAATAAGTTACTACGTCACAATCACTCCAAACAGTCTTCCATGCTGTGGTGGAAACAATACCATTAGCACAGTCTATCAACCAACAACCAATACTTTTCAAAATATAGAAGGGTATGCCTGTTTTACTTGGACCGTAACTGCCAATTGCAAAGATCGATCTGCAACTTCTGCCTTGGTATGTTATCGAGATGGAAAATGTACCTATTTCAGTGAAGATGATGATCAAGAGGGGTTTAGAAGTCCAAATTTAACGCCTAAGGTATATCCAAATCCTAGCTCCGAAGTTTTAAATTTTGAATTAAAGGCTCCGAAAGCATTGACGCTTTCTGTAGAGATCTATAGCCTCGACGGTAAGCTTGTCAAATCCTTTTCTGAAGAAACTCATCCAGATGGTTTTTATCAAAAAAACTGGTCAATTGATCAGCAACTTACGGATGGTTTATACTTTATCCTTTTCAAAACAAATTATGGAACATTCCATGAAAAAGTCGTGATCTCAAAAGAATCAGATAACAGGCAGTAATTTTTATAAAAACTGCCGTCTCTCCTGAGATGGCAGTTTTTATAAAATTAGATCCAAGTACAAACTTATCTCTTCATTCTTTTAATTTTTGTAAGTTATGAAATCTAAATCAGTTCTATTTTTTTTAAAAAGCCCATTCGTTTGGCTCCTTTTAATTTTAGCTACCAACCATGATTATGCAACAGCGCAAGATTGTACTACCCCTATAGATCAATCTTCTTTTATGGCAAATGCAGATGACGACGGAGTAACAAGATATTTTGATGCCGATATTTTTTTATGGCCAAATGGAGATTTAATTGGAGGGCATGGCTATTGGTTCGGGACAAGTGATTTTTGCGAAAGCGAATTAGTTTCCAGAGTTTCTACTAATAATGGCGCGACTGATTGGCCAGGACCTGGTGCAACTATTTTTAATTATTCTCATCCTGCTTTTATTCCTACATCACCTGGCCAGGTAACCTATGGCGTTCACTCACCTAGTTTTTTAATATCAGCCGACAAAACCAAAATGCATATGTTCTTTTTAGTAAAATCAAAAGGGACAGATTGTTTAAATTTCGAATGTGAAGTAGAATTAGGTCAATCGTGCTTTAATTTTGAAAATAGAATATTTCAATCCGAAATAGAATTATCTGGAGATTACGATCCACAAAACTGGAGTTCTCCTGTCGAAATTTCCGAAGCTATTACCGGTTATAACATTATGAATAATGCCCGAGCAATACGCTTAAGTAATGGAATAATTGCACTAGCTGTAACGGTCTCCGAAGAGATCAATACCTCACCTACCAACTTTCGCAGTTATCTACTTTATTCAGCAGATGAAGGGCAAACATGGAGTAGAACTGCTGAAGTGTCGATTTCAGATGACCTGGCCTCTACCGGTTCGATGCGCAGAGGATTTTTGGAACCAGATATTGTAGAAATTATTGAGAATGGCATTCAAAAAGTCATGATGGTAATGAGAGTTAATAATCCTCAAGTAAGATATAATACGATTCCAATCTATAACCTCTCCGGTGACTGGGAGTTGCCACCACTTAGTACATTTCCTCCTTCCGGAGATTTTCCTGATGTAGCGCACAACTCTCCAGTTTCCATAGAAAGAATAAACTGTAACGATGACCTTTTAATTATTTTTAATGAAAAGACAAATGAACCTACTGGAACTTCAAATGGAGATAGAAACAGACTGGTTTCAATGGTTTCTTCGGATGAAGGTCAGACTTGGAGTCAATTCAATGTAATCGAATCAAATTCAAATCCTATTTCAGCTTATTCATACGTAAGTATTACTCAACAAAACAATAAAATTTTACTTTCTTATTATCGTCGAAATATAACAGGCAATTACTCTACTTTTTATAGAAGAAAATCAATCTCTTCATTTTATGACACTGACAATCCATTGGTTTACGATTGTTATTATGATGAAAACTGTATTGACCTTACTGCTTGCCAAGAAGAAGAGGACTATGGGTTTATTTTTTTACAACATGAAGATGAATCCGAAATTAATTATCAATGGTCATTTCCTTTAGGTAGTTCAGCTATTGAAATCAATAATGGAAAAGGAGTAGTGAATGCAAGTGAAGGCTTATATACCGTCACGATGACTAATTCTAATGGCTTTCATGAAATTAGAACATTTGATATTTTAGCTGATTGCTGTAATTCTTGCGCTCCTCCCAGAAATCTGGACTGCAACTACGATGAAGGAAGCGTTACGCTTGAATGGGATCATGTTCAAGAAGATGTTGAGTATATTTTGCAAATATATCCCAATAGTTCCGCATGTTGTTCTGGTGTTGAATCTCCTGTACCGCTACCTATTTATCCAGAAGGCAATTCTTATAGTTTCCCATTAGAAGACTTTACTTGTTTCTCCTGGCAGGTAAGTACGATATGTAAAGATGGAGTATCCGAATCTGAACCGTCTACTCTAATGTGTTTTGTTCATGGAGAGTGTTTTCCAGCAGGAGGCCATCATCATAACTTAGAAAATCAAATAAATAAAAGGTAAAAGGTGATTATTCTCGTTATTGATGACCTAATTGCTTAATTAATTTTAGTACAGGAAAAGATACTTTTCCTGTACTAATCATATCCCCTCAATCACCCTCAAAAAATCGTCCTTTCGTCGCAAGCTTACATTCAATACAGTTGAATCACTAAGCGTGACGGAAGGGCTTTTTTGTCGACCGTAGCTTTTAATGTCATTGACATCAACCAGAACCCTGTGGCTGATGCTAAAGATTTTTTGCCTTAGTTCTTCCTATCTAAAAAAAACATCCCACTCCCCTATTACCTTTTCCAATCTCAATTTATAAAGAGTAGACAAGCAAACTATAAAGCTATGGAGCAAAACGAAATCCCTGACACGTATCAAAAGGCGGATTCCGAAAAGCCTTCAATAGAGTAGGAATAAATAAAATTTTTATGACATGAAAAAATTAACCCTCTATTCAACTTTGTTGTTAGTTGCATGCACCTTATTTGCATTTAAGTACAATTCCGATCAAACGACACAACATTCATCAACAAGCATCCAGCCTGAATCATCCGAAATCACGGAATTCAGTTCTGCTTTTTTCTCTAAAGAAGATTTACTTGATTTATTAAAAGATTATGAAGCTAATACCGTCTTTTTTAATCCCACTACACTTAACGGAAAATCTAATATCCATATAGATTTAGAACCCATCAATGAAGGAAATAATTCAACATCAGAAACTTTTCAATTTCAGTCAAAAAAATTAGAAAACCCATTAATGGGAAATGCTACTTACGAAGAAGTAAAAGATGAAGGACTAAATGCGGTAGCTTTTGAAAGTGTATTTATCAAAAAGGAAGAATTGGAACGGCTTTTAGATGCACCAGGTTGCAAAGGAATAAACTTTTATCCAATCACTTATGATTTGGGAACTCGAGGTACCTATACAGGAGTATTTAAAACACTAAAAGCGGAATCAGTATTTGAAGAAGGTGTTGTGGTTCCCTTAACTGATGGCCTCAATACTTATATGATAATAGGTCCTGGTTGCCCTCCATTTAATAAACAAGGGGGACTATTCCATTAATTATATTATCATTATTCCATTTCAACCTGCTACTGTTTGCAATATTCAAAGAGTAATAGTAGCAGGTTGTTTCAAAATTAAATTATTGTGAGCATTGCATCCAACCGAAAAGCGATACTATATTTAGCGGTATGCTTTTTTTTAATGGCTTTTTCTTTAGATTATTCTAAGAATCCAAAGTTACCTTCTAACCTATTAAATTATTCAAACCCTTCAAATATTCCTGATCATTTTGCTGCTTTCGAGAAAAAATATCAGGGAAAAGTTAAAAATGAAATTGCAACACTTGGAAGAGTTTTGTTTTATGATAAAACTTTGTCTCTCAATAATAGTATTTCTTGTTCTTCCTGTCACCTTCAGGAGTTTGCCTTTGCAGATTCGTCGCAATTAAGTTTAGGGTTGAATAATACACCAACGAATCGAAATGCTCCTTCGCTATTCAATTTATTTTATGCTGGCTCTTTCTTTTGGGATCTCCGAGAACGGGATCTCGAAGCTATGGTTTTACACCCCATTCAACATCCAGGTGAAATGGGTATTTCCGATCTCAAGAATTTAGAATCAAAACTTTCTGCAACTCCGTATTATCCTAACCTTTTTAAGAATGCATTTGGGGATAAAAATATTGATCAACATAAAATAGCTATTGCTCTAAAGCAATTTTTATTTTCAATGATATCTGCAAATTCGAAATTCGATGAAGCAGCACCTTTTATAAAAATTAATGAATCTTTTTACATCAACAAGAAAAGTAAATTACCGGGCTTTACTCCTCAAGAAAAATCTGGTTTCGCTTTATTCTATGGGAAAGCAAAATGTTTTAATTGTCATTCGGGAATTAATCTTGATGGGAATGACAAAGGTGGTAGTACCAACTATGAGGACATTGGGCTTAGTAACACATCACCAAATGATTTAGGAATGGGAGAACATTTTGGTCAAGCATTAAATAATAGCTTTAAGGTCCCTTCTCTTAGAAATGTCGAATTAAGTGCGCCGTATATGCATGATGGTAGATTTTCCAGTTTAGAAGAGGTCATTAATTTTTATAATAATGATATCACAAGCTCTAAAAATCTTTCTTGGATACTGAGAGGTGAGGATAAAAAGCCAATTAATTTAAACTTAAGCGAAAGGGAAGTTTCTGATATTATTGTTTTCCTTAAAACGCTCACTGATAACTCTTATATTAAAGATCAACGATATTCTTCTCCTTTTGAGAAACAATAAACTTTCTTAAAAAGCAAAGATGAACTTTGAAAAACCTCCAACAGAATAGGAATAATTTTAATTAGACTTCCCTATATCCCCTCAATCACCTTCAAAAAATCGTCCTTTCGTCGCAAGCTTACATTCAATACGGTTGAATCACTAAGCGTGACGGAAGGGCTTTTTTGACGACCGTAGCGTTCGACATGATTGAGGTTGACGAGGTCGGCGCGACTGATACGGAAGAAGTTATGTTCTTCAAGAATCTGGCTAAAAATTTTCAAGGTTTTGGAGACAAGAATTTTCTTGCCAGAGGTGAGATGGAAGTAGGTATAATTATTTTCCGATTGACAGCGGATGATATCTTTGAGCTCCACGAAAAAATAACCATCAGAAGTCGGTAAGGCTAAACGCTTACAAACATTATTCAAATTCTCCCGAAGCGTTTTTAATTTTTCTTTGGTGAGATCTGTTTCTTTTCTTTCCTGAACTTTCGCAATGGCACTTCGAAGATCCTCGAGATCGATAGGCTTCAAAAGATAATCAATAGCAGAAAAACGAAAAGCCTGGATGGCATACTTTTGAAAAGCGGTCGTAAAGATGACTTGAAAAGTTGGCTTCTTAAAATGATCAAACAGTTGGAACCCATTGTGCACAGGCATCTCGACATCCAAAAATACCAAATCAGGTTGCATACTATTAATCAATTCCACGCCACTCAATACCGCATCTGCAATACCGATGATTTCGATATCAGTGCAAAACTCCCTGACCATATTGGATAGGGTAAGTTGACTGCTTTTTTCGTCGTCAATAATAATTGCCTTAATCATAATTATTCCGGGTACTCGAGTTCTTTACAAAACACGGTTACTTCTACTAATGTTCCTTTGATGATTCCTTTTTCTTCTAAATCAACGATTTTAATCGCTTCTTGTTCCAAAGATGTACTGGCAGCTAAATTATTAATATGTAATCGATCCTTTGCAGTCTTTAATCCAGAGGATGGCCGGTCTCTTAATTCTTGTTGCCCAAGTTCTGCGGCTTTCTTTCGCCCAATACCATTATCTTCAATTGTACAGAATATAAACGTATCTTTTCTGGAAAAATTGATCTTTAGTATTCCCGTTTCTTTTTTAAACATAAACCCATGCTTAAAAGAATTTTCAATAATGGGCTGGATCAAAAGTGGTGGTATATTTATTTCATCACTAATCGCTTCCAGTTCAGGGCTGATATCCAGTTTTATTTCTACCCGATCTAAAAATCGCAATTTTTCTAACCTCAAATATAAGTTTAAAAAATCAATTTCTTCTTCCAAACTAATTCGCTCCTTTTGAGACTGCTCAAATATAGACCGTATCAACTTACCAAATCGTGATAAATAATTCATCGCTTGCTCCCGATTATTTTCTGTCAGAAATCGCTGAATCGCATTTAAGGCATTAAAAACAAAATGCGGATTCATTTGCGAACGGAGTGCTTCGGCTTTTAGACTATTGATTTCATTTCTAAATAAACGGTCTTGTTTCAAACGTTTTATCCGGTTAAAAATTATACCTCCAAGAATTCCTCCGACTAATAAGAAAGCAAGTATTCGAAACCACCAGGTATGATACCAGGCCGAGCGGATCGAGAAAAATATTTTTTCGGATTGTTCCGACTTGACTAAATCTTCGTTTAACCCTATTACTTCAAAAGTGTAGTCTCCGGGGTTCAAATTCGGATACCTCGCCATCCCTGTTTTGGAGTTGACCCAATCATCGTCAACACCAGAGAGTTTATATTGATAAGTCCCCTCTCCTTTTCCTCTATAGGCAATTTTTTCAAATTCTATTTGAATAGTGTTTTGATCATACGCTAATCTAAACGAATCCTGAACCAGTGTATCTTTTTCTTCTATTTTAATACCGGTAATATAAATCGGAGGTGCTACCTCATTATGTAAATTCGTATTTAAAGAAAAGTTTACCAAACCTTTTGGGGTACCCAGCCAGACCTCCTGTTCTACAATTTGAATCGCATTAATTTCATTAGATGGGAATCCATCAGATTGATCCAATTTTTGCCAGGTTTTATTATTAAAATGATATCGGTTTAAGCCCAGATCTGTACCAATGAATAATTCATCATTCGTTGCAGCCAAACTCTTGACTGTATTACTTTCTAACTGATCGGTCTCTTCAAAACGATAGACTAATTGTTTGTTTTTAATCCCCAACAAACCGTCTCCTCTAGTCCCAACCCATATAATGGAATCCTTTGTTTGAATAATGTCTGTGATATTATAAGGTTTCTGAACGCCATCTTCTTCAAAAGGAGTAAGCATTCCATTTTTATAAAAAAACAAACCCTTTATCGTTCCGACTAAAATTTCATTAGAATAATTTTCAGCCAAAGCATAGGCTTTATCATTATAAATTTTTTCGACAAATTTTGCGAGCGTTTTAATATAAAATTGATCAATCTTATTTTCTTCTATTTTGTAAACAGAATTATAACTACCAATCCACAAATCATTTTTGGCAGATTTAAATACAGACTTTAAAGTAAGACTTTGCTTTTGTTCAATTTTATTTTCCTTTTTTATAACATATAAACCACCATCATTTGCCAACCAATAATCACTATTAGCATCTACATATATGTCCAAAAATCTACCTGATTTTTTAACGGACAAGCTTTTTATATTTTTTTGTTGATCTATAAAAGATAACATTCCTTTGTCGTGACCGACTAAAAGCTGCTGGCGAAAAGGATCAAAATCAAGACTATAAATTTCATCACTTGAAAGATCCGAATTTTCGGTAGTATACACCAATGTGTTGGGTGCATTGATTATATAAACGCCATCCCCGGTGGTAGACAACCACTTATTCCCTTCATGATCAATCATTAGATGATTCACACTAATCCCTTTAAATAAGTCTACTTCTTCGAGTGAACTATTATTTGTTAAAGCTTGTCGATACAGCCCCTGAGGTGTTAGAAACCAAAATACCTCGTCAACAATATTTAAGTTATTTAAAGGGGCGTCTAAATTAGACAAAGGTTTTAATTGCTTCTCTTCATATTTATAGATGACACTTCTATTTGGAGGATAGCTTACTAAATAAAAAGCTGTTCCATCAGCGTAAATCGTTTTCAAACCATTTGGAATTCCTTCAATTAATAAGGCTTCCTGAAGTAATGCATCAGGATCATTTGTTAATGTATACAAATAGGCTAAAGACTTATCATCACTGAGACCTAAAACATAAGCTTCTCTTTCTTTCGCTTTAAATAAAGAAACTACATTAAATTTGTGTGGATCAAATTGGAGTGACTCAACTGCTCCTTCTGTGGTAAATGATACAGAACCAATAGAGTATTTATTTTTTTCCTTGTAAGAAACCCAAAGTTTATTTTTAGAAAAAATAAAATCATGAATATCATCCAAATTAATACCTAACTGTTCTTTTGCATCATAGACTTTATCTTTTTCAATATATAATAATTGCCCGGTGAGGTTCGTAAACCAAACTCTATCAAAAGCATCAACTTTGACCGATAGGATTTCGGAATCAATCAATGATTCACTATCAAAATATTTAAATGCTTTTCCGTCAAATCGGCAAATACCTCGCTCCGTTCCCATCCATACATAACCTTTAGAATCCTGCACAATTTCATAAACGGTCATACTAGGCAAACCATCAACATCCGTCAGATGCCAATTACCTGGCTCCTGTCCAATACTCTTTCCTATAAAGAAAAGAAGGAAAGC